>NZ_JBFRPJ010000081.1:36704-111266 GCF_041471945.1 Vibrio sp. 10N.261.51.A4 | reverse complement strand
CGCTAATCCGCGATGAACCTTTTTATTTACTTAGCGTTTTATGTAGCTAAGCTTAGACTTTCTTGAAGATGATAGAGGTGTTGATTCCACCAAAAGCAAAGTTGTTGCTCATCAAGTATTCAACATCCAATTCGCGACCTGAGCCCGTGATGTAATCGAGCTTGCCGCACTGTTCATCGACATTCTTAAGGTTTAGGGTTGGGCTGAACCAACCGCTATGCATCATCTCTAGGCTGAGCCACGCTTCAATTGCACCACATGCACCAAGCGTATGGCCAAAGTAACTCTTAAGAGAGCTGATTGGTACTTCACCAAAGATATTCGCTGTCGCGTTACTCTCTGCAATATCACCTTTTTCAGTCGCAGTACCGTGCGCAGAAACATAGCCAATCTTCTCAGCTGGAAGTTGTGCGTCTCTCAATGCTTTCTCCATACAGATTTGCATGGTTTCCATCTGAGGTTGAGTCACATGAGCCGCATCACAGTTGCTCGCAAAACCTATGATTTCTGCGTAGATCTTTGCGCCACGAGCAACAGCATGTTCGTACTCTTCAAGGATCAGGGTTCCAGCGCCTTCGCCGATAACCAAGCCATCACGCTCGCTGTCGTATGGGCTAGGGGATTTCTTGGGTGTGTCGTTTTTTAAACTGGTAGCGAAAAGGGTATCGAAAACGGCAGACTCAGTTGGGCATAACTCTTCACCACCACCGGCAACCATTACGGTTTGGTAACCATGCTTGATCGCTTCATAGGCGTAACCAATGGCTTGGCTTCCTGAAGTACAGGCGCTGCTGGTGGGAATCACGCGGCCACGCAGACCAAAGAACAGACCTACGTTTACCGCGGCTGTGTGTGGCATCATTTGAACGTAAGTGGTTGCTGTGATTGCTCGTGTCGACTTCTCGTTCAGCATTACTCCGAAAGCACCAACCGCATCGGTACTGCCAGTTGAAGAGCCGTAAGCGATACCAGTTTCGCCATTGGTCAATACATCGTGACCAATTAAGCCGGCTTGCTCCAATGCATTCTCAGTCGCAACGGTAGCTAGGCGTGATACACGGCCCATGCCACGCACTTGCTTACGCTTGTAGTGTTTAGGCAGTTGGAAGTCATCAATAGGCGCGGCAAGTTTTGTGTTGAGACCATCATATTGCTCGAAGCTTGGCATATATTGAGTCGCATTTTCACAGGCCTTTAGCTTAGGCTCTATCTGTTGCCAGTCGTTACCAAAAGCAGTAACACCAGACATTCCAGTTACAACAACGCGGCGGGTCATACTAAGCCTCCATTTACTGAAATCACTTGGCGAGTTACGTAGCCTGCAATATCAGACATTAGGTAGCTGACTAGGCCGGCTACTTCTTCCGGCTCACCCATACGGCGCAGTGGTACTTGAGGAAGTGCATGATCTTTCACGTGCTCGTCAACCATACCTGTGTCAATTAAGCCAGGAGCGACACAGTTTACCGTGATCTTGCGTTTTGCGAGTTCTAGAGCAAGAGACTTAGTTGCGCCAATCACCCCCGCTTTTGCTGCAGCATAGTTAGTTTGACCACGGTTACCCATAATGCCGGATACCGACGCTAGAGTGACGATACGGCCACCTTTACGCTTTTGAACCATAGGCATTACACAAGGGTGAAGTACGTTGTAGAAGCTATCTAGGTTGGTATGGATCACACCATCCCACTCTTCTTCCGTCATCGCGGGGAATGCAGTGTCACGAGTAATGCCCGCGTTGTTCACTACACCATAGTAAGCACCATGTTCAGCGATATCAGACTCAAGCTTTTCGCGACACTCGCTTCGTTTGCTGATATCAAATTGAATAAGACGTCCAGCGCCACCCAGTTCGGTGATCGACTTTAGCGTCTCTTCAGCACCTTGCTTGTCACCCATGTAATGAACGGCGATTTCAAACCCGTCTTTCGCGAGTTGAATAGCGATCGCTTTACCAATACCTTTACTGGCACCAGTGACTAAAACCTGACGGCTCATGATGGGCTCCTAGTTTTCATTTCTTGTAATTTTTGTTCGGTCGGCACGTAGACGTTGAGTTGGCATTGAGCCACTAACTCACCTCGGTCTTCGACTCTTGCGGTAAACACAGCCATACCGCTGTCTTCCATCATCTGTTCGGCGTAGATATCAAGGGTCTGACCTTGAGTAAACTCATCACACAGTGATTTATAGCGACGAGAGCCGAGTAAGAATCCGATTGGGGGCGTGGTGCCGTTTTTAAGTGCGTGATATCCAGACCATGCCGCTACAGACTGCGCCATAAACTCGATTCCAACATATGCTGGTACCGTTTGAGATTCGGCGTCAAAGAACAGATTATGGTCACCAATATCGACCTGACAGTGGATCGACAACGCCTCTACGCTGATAGCACGATCGATTAATATCATCGGATCATCGTGAGGGAGAAGTTGGTCTACAGAAGGGATATCAGTCATTTACTACACCAAAAATCAGGCTAATGTTGTTGCCACCAAAAGCAAACGAGTTGCTTAAGATGTTCTTTGCTTTAAGTTTCTGTGAACAGTTTACCAAATCAATCTCAATATCTTCAGCTTTATCCTGACATTTTTGTAAGGGAAGCGGTAAGTCATATTTCAAAATATGCCACGCAATTGCAGCCTCAATCGCACTTGCTGCGCCTAGAGTATGCCCGGTCAGCGGTTTGGTAGAACTGACGGGAACCTTGTTTGCAAAAATACGATGAATGGCTTTACTTTCCATCGAGTCATTGAGTGGCGTTGCTGTACCATGTGCATTGATATAACCAATGTCTTCTGCGTTTAACTGTGCAGAATGTAACGCTTTTTTCATTGCTTGTTCAGCACCATTGCCTTCAGGGTGAGGCGCTGAAATGTGGTGTGCATCAGAGCTGTCCCCACAGCCCAATAAGGCAATGTTTGACGTGTCTTGTGCTGCATTAACACCGGCTAACTTTGTTTTGCTGAGCAACATAAATGCCGCTGCTTCTCCTATGTTGATACCTTCTCGGGTTGCACTAAATGGCTTACAATGTGTTGTTGAGAGTGCTTCAAGACCGTGGAAACCATTGAGTGTCAGCTTACACAATGTATCCACACCACCCACTAACACGGCATCAGCCATACCTGAATCTAATAAGCGCTGGGCGGTCAGAAATACGCGGCCACTGGATGAGCAAGCCGTAGATATGACGTAGTTTGGCCCCGTTAATGCGCAATACTGGCTAACGAACTCTGAGGTATCACCAAGCTCTTGTTTTGAGTAATGGTAATCTGCTGGAAACTCGCCGTTTGCCAATTTTTGTTTGAAGACTGCTTCACCATCGGAGATCCCAGATGTGCTGGTGCCAATAACAACAGCAATTCTATCTGCGCCAAACTGAGATTTGGCTTGCTCGATAGAATCTTCAATTTGGTGAAGAGCCGACAGCGCCAGTTGATTGTTGCGAGTGGCGTATTGCGTAAGATCTGAAGGAATCGGTGGTAGTTCACCCGCGATCTGACCAACGACAGTGTGTTTACCATCGTTCAGCATATCGTGCACTTCGACCATATTTGATTCACGCTCGTCTTTTAGACAGCCATGAATATCGGCAATCTCTGAGCCTAGCGCTGAGTGGAAACCACAGTCTTGGATGTAAATAGGCATAGTGTTCAACTCTTACTTGGATTGTCGACAATCGTTGAGTTCAACGTTTGTATGGTGATGTTGTAGCCCAGGGTCAAATGTTTGAAAACAATGTCGCCTGCCGTTTTGTGTGTACCAGGATCTGTTTGGTAATCAATTTGAATGATTGCCTGTTGGTTTTCATCAAATACGGTTCTTGTTTTGTCGGTATCGACTAGGTGCCAACCTATGCTTTGTAAAGGCTGAGCCCATGCTTCAGCCGGCCATAAGGTAAGCATTAAATTAAATAGCACCTGTTCAGGTTGTGGCAAAGTTGCGCCAAGCCCAGACAAAACCTGCGTATCAATTACTTGATTCTGGTATTGCAGCGATAGAATGCGAGTACCCCAAGAGGAGAACCCCGCCAAAACCACTTTACCTGGTGTGACTTCGACTTGAACCGGAAGCTGCTGTGTATCATTTTCCCACGTAGCGCTAATCAACTGACTGGCTGTTAATGAGTATCCCAGTTCAGCTGGCAGTGGTAGTGCTAGATCGGTGTCTTGATCGATAGACACGCTCGCACCACTTGGCTGCTGAGAAACCATCGAGCAGGCACTCATTAGAATGCCCACTAGTATGGCGAAGGTTACCTTTAATGTCTGGATCATCTAAAAGCCTCTCGAGTAATTGGTCCTTCTACGTTTTTACTACTGTTGATCGCGAGTGGAGAAAGCAGCCAAGCGACAAAGATCCCTGTCAGAACCGTCACCCCGAAGCTATGAATAGCATGAGTCTGGCTCAGCGACAGTAAGCCGAATGAAAGTAGTGTTGTGAGACCTGACAAGGTGATCGCTAATAAGGTGCTCAGCGATTTCTTTTGCTCAGCAAAGAACAGGGTGTAGTCTATGCCAATCCCTAAAATCAGAATCAAACCAAGCAGGTTAAATAGGTTCAGTGTCGAGCCTAAAATGCCCGTGACCGCCAAACCTGCTACGCCTGCAATCAATGAAGGCAACAGCATTAACAGGCTTTGCTTCACACCATAGCGCCAGCCTAACAGCATGCCAATAGCTGCCAATGCTATCAATAACAGCTCGGTAATCTTGACGCGGTACTCAGCAAAAAGAGAGGAGATTTCATCCGCTTTATTGAGGTGTTTCACACCTTGCTTCTGAGCAAAATCTGACTCCAACCACTGTGAGAACAGCTCAGCATCAGTGACGTCTTTTATCAAAATGACCGACGCTGCTTGCCCGTCGATAGGTTTTAACCAAAGTGGTCGAACAGGCTCTGAGACTGGAGACTCCAAAAATCCAGATACCGTGATTGGTTCGAATTTTGGTAGTTCTGGAAACGTAGACCAACCGAGAGAGCTTTGTAATATATGGCTTTGTTGACTATAGAGTTGTTCAACCAACTGATAGTTATCATGCTGTTCTTGTTTACTTAACAAGTGTTGATTGATGCTGCGATACCCGGAGATACCTTGGCTATTGACCAGCGAATCTAAGCTTGTGGTGATTTCTGTCAATTTTTTGAGTAGCTTTTGGTCGCTCTGAGCTGTGACCAAAAGCATATTTTGACCACTGCCTAACCCTGATATCTCAGTAATGGCTTGCTCTTGTTGTTTGAGTTGTTCGGGCATAGCCTGAAGCTGGCGAATATCGTCGTCGTAACGAATTTGACTGAGTGACATCAAGCTAACGACAGTCACTGTTAACGGTAAGCCAATTCTAAATTTTTGGTTGCTCCAAAGGCTTAACCAAGTATGCCAAAGTTTCGACAGGGGAAGAGGGCGCTCTTGGCCTGGTTTTACCGCTAAAACGGGGTACCAGCACACCACACTGGCGTAAGCTGCGATCAGTCCAATCGACGAAAACAGAGCCAGTTGCTGCAAGCCTGGGAATGGCGCAACCAGTAGCCCTAAGTATCCGATTAAGCTGGTGATTAAACCTAGAGTGATGGCAATGAAAATATGCTTTAGGCCTTTATCGCTCTGCCAGTGGCTTCCTGCGGCCAAACGGTCAGTGAGATAGTGAAAAGAGTAATCGATGGATACGCCAATCAAGCTAGCGCCAAACACCAAGCTGAATAGATGCACCTTACCAAAGATAGCGACAGTGCTTGCCAGTGCAACCAATAATCCTGTACTGATTGAGAGTAAAGATAAGGCAAGTGGTAGCGCACTACGAAATGTCAGCCACACCAATAAAATAACGCCTGCCAATGAGCCCAAACCAATGGTACTGATTTCTGATTTCGCGCTTTCGGTACCGTAATTGGCGTAGAACACCACACCAGTATGCTGCACCTTGACGCCAAATTGTTTTTCGACCTCGCGCTCAATTGAATCAAGATCTGGAAGTTGTTCTTGAATCGCCAAGCTATAAGGTGAGTCCGCCAGAGTAGCCGTGACTAAAATATGAGTTTGCTCATTCGACTGGGCCGTGAGATAGCCCTCTTTCAGAACAAAGTTACTTGATTGGACGCCAATAGCACTGATGTAGTCGCGAAATAACAAGAATGGGTCGAGAGATAACTCTGCTGCAGTGACGCCTGAGAATGGATTGTACAGAGACTGAATGACATATTGAGCTCGCGAATCAGGCGAGTGTGTCAGCGTCTCTTTTTGTTGTTGGGTCAGCAGTTGAGATCGGTGACGAAAATAGAAATCGCTCCACTGGCTTTGAGTGCTGGCGTTGATTTTACCTTGAACTTGCTTAAACAGAGTTGGCTGACTTGAAAAAGTTCTTTGGTTGAGAGCTTTTTCAAAAGCGTCGGTCGCAACCATGGTTTGTTCGATATCGGGAGCGCTTATGATAAATACCACTTGCTCGCTCATCGAGCTGGATATCTGCTGAAAGGCTTGCTCTACCATTGGGTCTTGCTGGTTTTCGGGCAGTAACTTTAGAATGTTGCTTTCAATCGGTACCGACGAAGAAAAAGCGAATTGTTTGGTCAACAACCCGCTAAACAGCATTACAACAACAAGCCAAACAAGGGCAAGACTAGAGTTGGAATTGTTTCGCTTCAGCATCTGATAATACTTCCGGTAGATGGCTTAACTGACTGAATTCGATCACTGTGCTATCTCCACGAATCTCTTTCAACTCAATACGTTCAATATCGCTGTTGCCTTGCAGCGTGATAGCCTCAAACACCGCATTCATCGGTGCATTTTTGGGCTTTAGAGTCAGTGTCCATGCTTGTACATTTTCATCAGAGCTGGTGTTAGTTGCGGGCTCAAAATTGAGTGCGAACTGTTCCTGAAGTTTTTGCGTGTCCCCATGAAACACTGACAAGAAGATATGGCTGAAATAAAACGCCATTGGATTTTCTTTGTCGGTGATGATTTTTGCGGGTTGATCGGCAAACCTTTGGCTCAGTTTGTTATCGGTGAGCACTAAGTTCACGGGAAACGGAGTGGTTTGTGTCCAGAGTAAGCCACTTGATTTGTCTAACAGAAATGTACCTTGTGACGTTAAAGGCTGGGCGAACATCTCCATATTGCGTGTTTGAGTGAACTCACCACGCACAATACTATTTTCGCTGAGCACCGTCTGCAGCTCTGAAATAGAATTGACAGCAGCAGAGTTTTCTTTGGCGCTTACAAGGCCGCTTGTCATCATCGCAGTAAGTCCAATTAGCGCGATATTGATGTATTTGCGACTGCGTTTAAACAGATTCATGGTTCACCTGCTGTGGGTTAGAGGTTTGTGTTTGATGTTCAGTTGCTAGAGGTAAGCAACCAAATTGGTGCCAGTGTTCGACTTTGTCAGTAAACACTTTGGGTGAGGCAAAGCACATCTCTTGTTCTTCGATGGTGACGGCAACCTGCATGGTGTGAGCACGTGTCATTCGAGCACCGGTTAGAGCATCATGAATTTCATAATCGATGCGCAGGCGATTTTCCCACTCGGTGAGTTTCGCCGTTACCTTAATCTTGTGATTAAACGGTATCGCCTTAATGTATTTCACGCGGGTATCGATGATAGGCCACATGTAGCCAGAATCCTTCATCTCATGGTAGTTGTACTCAATCTTATCCATCATGATGCGCCTAACTTCTTCAAAGAATCGGAAGTAGTTGCCGTGATAGATCACGCCCATTGGGTCGGCATCTTGGAATGAGGTGATAAGCGTCACCTCAGATTGTAATGGGTGAAGGATTTCAGACATAAATCGCTCTCAACAATATTGCGTAAAGGGTTGGCTACTTTATGAGTAAAGTGACCAGTGCTGACTTTGAATACGAGCAATGAAGTGGCGTAGATCGCCTTCAAGTGGTCGATCTTCTACGATAAATTCAAACTCCTTAAGCACTTCGTCGCGAATGTGCTTGAGGTTCTCACTCATGTGGTGCTCATCAAGCTCATTGTGGCGCTTACGAAGTTCGAGTGCTTGTGTCCCCGCCAGTAGTGACGCTGCTGCCACTTGTTCGGTTAGCTCTAGAACGCGTAAACAGTCACGAGCTGCGATGGTGCCCATACTCACTTTATCTTGGTTGTGACACTCAGTTGAGCGAGAGAATACGCTTGCTGGCATGGTGTGTTTCAATGCTTCTGCTGTCCAAGCTGAAACGCCAATCTGTACTGCTTTAAAGCCGTGGTTGATTGGCTTACGTTCGCCTTCAGCACCCGTTAGGTTGAATGGCAAACCGTTGTTGAACTTGTAGTCCATCAGCTGAGCCATTTGACGGTCAAGCAGATCAGCAAGGTTCGCAACTGCAGTTTTTAACGTATCCATCGCCATTGCAATGTGTCCACCGTAGAAGTGTCCACCGTGCAGTACGCGCTCATTATCACCATCGATAATTGGGTTGTCGTTGGCACTGTTTAGCTCGTTCTCGATCATTTGGCGTAGCCAAGGCAGAGAGTCTTGAACCACGCCGATAACATGTGGAGCACAGCGCAGAGAGTAACGATCTTGGAGGCGATCACTGTTACGTGGCGGGCGATCCGCTTGCAGATCATCACGCAGCCATGCAGCAACTTGTTGTTGACCAGGATGAGGTTTGACTGCAAACAGCGCTTCATCGAAATGGAAGTCATTGCCGTGCATACCGACTGATACCATAGCGGTGATCTTAGTTGATAGCTGAGCTAGATATTCCGCACGCTTGTAAGCGATACAAGCTAATGCCGTCATTACAGACGTACCATTCATCAACGCCAAGCCTTCTTTTGGCTTAAGTTTGATAGGGCTAATTCCTAACTCTTTGTAGACGTCACTGGTTGGGCGCACTTCACCTTTGTAGATTACATCACGCTCACCAATCAGTGCTGCGGCTAAGTAAGACAGAGGTGTTAAGTCGCCACTGGCACCCACCGATCCTTCTTGAGGAATGCGTGGTGAGATGTCTTGGTTGATTAGGGTAACGATCTGGTTGAGTAGATCGTGAGTCACACCAGAGACACCTTGTGATAACGAACAAAGACGAGTTGCAAGGACTGCACGAGCTTGTTCGTGAGACAATATTTCACCTAAACCACAGCCGTGAAAACGTGTTAAATGCAGTGGTAGCTCGTCAACTAGGTTTGGCGGAATCGCAACCGTACATGAGTCACCGTAACCCGTCGTTACACCGTAAATCACACCTTCTTCTTTCAATAGGCGTTCTAAGAAAGCGACACCACGGTCGATCTTAGATGTGAATGCTTCACTTGTGTTCATCGAGGCTTTTGCGCCTTGTGAGATAGCGACAACATCCTCAATCGTGAGGCGCTCGGCACCAAAGGTGATGCTATTTGGATTCTTTTTCGTCATGGTGCTTGCTCAATGTCCAAAAATTAAAAAAGTTGTACCACTGAAGCGGTGCTTGCAGTGTGTAGTGCTGAAGTCGATTTGCGTATTTTTGCACGACTTGCTGTAAAGATTGTTCGCGAGTCTTTCTTGGTAGCTCGATCTTGTTGCTAAAATGCTCGAAATAGACATTAAAATGCGGCTTAGATTGTGAGTCGTCACGTAACCCAAACAGCAAAAATACGGGTGCTTTGAGAACCGAGGCTAACATAAATGGACCTTGAGGGAATGGAGCTTCCTTACCTAAGAACTCAGCCCATACTGAGCGGCTCTCTTTGCTGGTGGAAGTTCGATCGCCAACAATCACGATCCATTCGCCTTGCTCTAGTTTCTGTTGTAACAAGATAGCGGTATCAGGCCCCATCGATGTCACCTGAATCAGATTTAAATCAGACTGCGGGTTAACCGCTTTCATCACGGAATTAAAACGTTCGGCGTGTTCTGTAAAAACCAGGGCGTTGATTTTGATGTTCGAGTGTCTGCGACCTAAAGCTCGGCACAGCTCAATATTGCCAAGGTGAGATCCAAGGATTAGCACACCTTGCTTATTTGCCACCATGCTCTCGAACTGGTCTTGGCCATGAATAGTCAGGTTATCTGCCGAGAAATCACCTTTCCATGCCGCGAGCTTGTCGAGCATCGTATGGCCAAATGAAAGCAGATGGTTGTAACTGGTTAGTTCTCCGGGGAGCTCAATATTTTGCTGTTCCGCATAGGCTTTTAATTGGAATAGATATTGTTCGGAAGCGTTTCGCGCACGCTGGCCCGTCAAGTGGTAGTAACGCATCACACCACGCAGAATGAGGTTGAACACACCGCGACCTAACAAGGTATAAATGGCTAATAACAGCTTAATGCCTAATACTGTGCCGCGTTCTTGAGTGCGGGACCAGTGTGGTTGTTCAGAAGCTTGCGGCTCTGAATCAGTCGATAAATTTGGGTTATTATCAGCTGAATCGGATTTGAAATGGCGAGCAATCAGTTTTGGTGCTCTTGGCAGCATGCTGAAGAATAGACGTGTATGCATCCAACTGATTTTGACGTTATCCCACAACGCATCGAAATGAGAGATGCCGTTCTCAGGATAGATAACGCGCGTTTCAACGAAGTCTATGTCGCAACCTTCCCAATACAGGCGAACCAAAATCTCGATATCGAAGTCCATTCTCGAACCAACATCGTACTTATTCAACACAGTTTGAGTTTGGTTGATAGGATACGCTCTAAAGCCACACATGCTGTCTTTAATTGATAAAGAAAGGGTTTCTATCCATACCCAGATATGTGTCGCGTAGCGCCCATAGAGCCTTGCTTTGGGTACGCTGTCGTCGTAGATAGGCTGGCCTGATATCAGACGTTGTGGCTTAGCTTGTGAGGCCTCAATCAATGTTGGCAAGGCTTCCAGGTCGTGTTGCCCATCAGCATCTATCTGAATAGCGTGGCTAAAGCCTAGTTGCTGCGCTTTTTTGATTCCGGCTTTTACTGCGCCGCCTTTACCTTGGTTCTGTTCAAGCGTCACCAAGGTTACGTTTGAATTCTCTGCTAGGGGAGACAGAAACTGTTTTGTTGTGAGTTCACTGCCATCGTCAACGATGATGATCGGTAACTCAAAATGATGAAGTGACGACACCACAGCCGGCATGGTTGCGCCATGGTTAAAGCACGGGATAAGGAAGCAAGCCTTGTAGCTGCTTTCTTTTGTGTGGTGTTGAGAAGTAGCCTCGACGGGAGCGCTATTCACTTTTTTCTCCCAGCTTCATTTTGCCTGAAGAGTGGGTCTGTTCACCGTTGTTTGATGTGTAACTAAAGCTCAGCTTGTCTTTGTCAGCATCCCATTTGAGTGATAGCTGGATTGTAGCGTCAGGCAGGATAGGCTCTTGGAACTTAATGACTTCCATTCCTTTAAAGAAACCAGGAACGCCTAACTCTTGGACTGCGTAGTGAAGTGCCCAATCAATTTGCGTGACGCCAGGTAGAATAGGGAAGCTCTTGAAGTGCCCATTAAAGTCGGTGATATCTCCGCTAACATGAAGTGTCAGGGTCGATTCATTTTCTACCGTGTCTACAGCAATGATGTTTGGTTTTCTTTTATCCATAGGGCGTGCTTAGAATCCTTGGGCAAATATTGGTTCTTTGACAAAAATATAAAAAGATAATCTCAGTGTAAAATACGATCAGCGGTTTCTATGATTTTATTAGCTGTTCTATGTGAGATGTTAATCGCTTACCTTGGCTGTTGAGGGGGATCTCATCGACAACACGGTATTTTCTCGGGATTGCGACTGGCTCTAACCACTTTCTGAGTTCTGTACGCAGCATCAACCAGAATTTACCTTTGCTCATGGTCGATAGAGCGGCTTGGCCTTCATCTGATAATACCAAAACAGAGGCTAAGATTAATCGCTCAGGCTCCTCAAATGGAATAACCACGCACTCACTTATCCAAGGCAGTTGCTCCAGTCGCTTTTCCACTTCAACCAGTGATACTCGCTTTTCTTCTATCTTGATCACTCGGTCCGTTCGGCCCTTCAATATGAATTGATTCTCCGAGACCATCTCGCACTCATCAGAGGTTTGATACCAGTTATTCTTATCGATGTACGGCGACAATAACTTAATGCAACTCTCACTGTTGAGACTAGCCTCAATACAGGCAAAAAGCTGCCAAGGCGTTTGAGCGCTCTCTTGCTGACGAAATGCGATGCCACCGGTTTCTGTGCTACCAAAGACTTCAATCGGTAAATGACCAAGCAGATCTCGTGACTGGTGAGCCGACTCGGTAGGCAATGGACCACCCGAAGAGAAGATTCCTGTAAGTTGTACCTTGTTGGTCTCATGCTTTAATCGTTTAAGTAGCGCTGGGCTGCTGATCAGTACACAGTTTTGATTTGCGTGAGATAAGATCTGTTCTGGGTATTCAAGGTTGTGTCGAGCAAATGGAACACCAGAGCATAGTGGCCATAAGATTCTAAACAGCAAACCATAGATATGTTGATGAGAAACTGTGCTTTGGATTTGGTTTCCCTTGAGTAACTCACCCCAGTTCTTGTGTAACTGAGCGGTCTCAATATCGAGGTGCTCTAACGTTTTATCTATCGCTTTTGGCGTGCCACTTGAACCTGAAGTGAACAGAGTTAATGGGACTGTTGCCAAATCAATGGTCGTAAGATTCTCGGTTAGAGGTTTTTGTGCTTCAGTGTTTGAATCCAATAAGGTTTGGATATTACGAACGTCATTCACCTCAACTTCGCCAATCGAGTTATCAACTAGCAGGCAATCAAACTGCTTACTTAACTCAGCAAGCGCACATGGCTGGTAGTTGCCCGGTAAGATGATGTGTTTGTTGGCTGCTGTACATGCCAAAAAGGCCACCGCAAATAGGTAGCTGTCTTGGGTACAAATCGCGATTCGTTGAAAAGGGGATAAAGACAAAAATTGTACGAGTTGAGATAAGTCGTCGTTAAATGTTTGCCACGTAATCTCGCTATTGTCGTCAAAGCAGACAATAGATTCAGGGGCTCTGTCCTGGCTAAGAAGCTCAGACAACGAGGTGTAAGATACGGTTTGGGTCATAACAATTTAACTCTGACGAATGCGCTGTCTTACTACCCACTCTCCTGCAAAGAGTAACCCTGCAAACAGATAGCTGAGTAAGCCATTGTATAGGGTCCATACTTCTAGCGGTTGGAAGCAGGTGTAAAGGGCAATAGAGCCATTGATAACAAAGAACAAGCACCACACTTTGGTGACTTTTCGTGTGTAATCAACGCCACTTTGCGGAAGTTCAGGCTCTTGAAGGCGAGCAAGACGTTCGATAATCGTTTGTGGTTGCCATAGGCTCGAAGCGAATACAACCAGCATACAAACATTAACGATAACGGGATAATAGGTTAGCCAGCCGTGTTGCTTAAAGGCTAAGCCTAAAGCCAGCAGAACAATACCGGCACTTCCACTGATCCAAGCTAGGTGTTTTAGCTCTTTGATTTTAGCCTGACCGCCGGTGAAAATGCGTACAGCAAAGATAGCGGCTAAGGCAATACCAACGGTTTGTAAGCCAAACTTGTTGAGTCCAAAGTAAACCGCTATTGGATAAGTGAAAAGTATAATTGCCGACAGTAAAGTCAGCAGAGGACGCATTAGGCGTCCTTCAATAGTTCAACCACAGATTCGACAACGTCATTAACGGTGCGCACTGCTTTGAACTCTTCAGGTTTTATCTTCTTACCTGTGACGTTCTGTAGGTGAACGACCAAATCAACGGCATCAATGCTGTCTAGGTCTAGATCAAGATAGAGATGAGCTTCAGGGGTGATATCTTCAGCGTCAAGCTCGAACAGCTCAATAAGCGCATCTTTAACCTGGTTGTATACTTCTTGTTGGTTAGCTTGTGTCATAAAGATCTGTCTAGTTATTCGTTTGAGAAGAGATGTAGTTCGCTAGATTTTCAACTGACGCAAAGTGCTGTCGAGTGTTTGAATCATCTGCATCGATAACAATGTTGTACTTTTTCTTGATAGCAAGGCCAAGCTCAAGGGCATCGATAGAGTCTAGTCCAAGTCCATCACCAAATAGTGGAGCTTCCGTTTCAATCTCATCAATGCTCATGTCTTCAAGGTTCAATGCGTCGATGATCAGTTGTTTCAGTTCGTTGTGTAATGTTTCCACTTTGGCCTACTTAATGCTTTATCTGAATGCTGCTTTAAGGGGGCGATTCTACATTATATGAGGTATTTTCGAAATGCCGATATCGCCTGTTATGTTATTGATACGCTAAATGTTTTCTTCGGAAGGGAAAATTGTTTGTGCAAGATGATGATTAAGGCGCCTTGCTGCCGAAGTTAAATTATTTGAGCCTTCAATAAATGGTTCGACTTCTATTTTACCTTTCACCGCGACATGAAAAAAGGGCTTCGACGCAGGAACTTGATACCATTTTTTCTCTTTCGTTAAGAATGTCGGAGAAACCGTAATATGAATCACGCGTAAATCGGTTTGTGTTCGAGTCGCGATTTGTGCCGCCCCACGCTGTAAGGATGGTTCAATTCCTGGCGTTGTGCGAGTTCCTTCGGGAAAAATCAGTATGACATTGCCACGTGAGAAGCGTTCTTCACAGCGCTCTAAAAGATCGTCAGGGGCTTGGTTCGGTATATAACCTGCCGCTTTGACAATCCTTTTCATAAAAGGGTTTTCCCAAATGGCCGCTTTGACGAGGCAATCACATTGAGGAAGTTGAGAGGCGATCAGCACATAGTCAATCAAACTTGGGTGGTTGGCGACGATAATGCAGTTACGGTCGTTACGCAGTAGTTCTGCACCATCAATTCGGTAATCGATTGCTCCGGTGAACTTCATGATTTGGCAAAAGGCGTTGAATGAGAAACGAATCAATCGCTGTGCTTTAAGCTCTCTTTTAATGGTGTTGGAAGTCGTTAGCGCGATAGTGGGTAAGATTAAGAAGCTTAATACTAAGCCACCTAGACCAAAGATGGTAAAGCACAGCCCTGTCGCGAATACTCGCCAATATTGGTCGATTTTGCTCATGATTGTGGACCTGTCTCGGTGTTATTTACCCAAGACCAAGTTTGGTGCTTGCCAGCAATAGCCCACTTATTTGCGCCCAATAAGATATGTTGGAGCGTTTGTAGCCCTTGTGGTAACACGGAAGGTGCTTGGTTGGCTTCTACTGTTCTAGTAATAGAATATTCACTGCCAACGCTGAGCACTAAGCCCAGAGCATAATCCGTATAGTCTTGTGTTTCGTATTCTTGGTAAAGCTCAGGCAAAGGCTGGTCGAAGTCAATGACGAGTACACGATGTGACGGGTACTGATGTAGGTAAAGATAAGCTTCGATCAGAGCGTTGTGGAAAGTATCTTGGCCGGCCGCAATAGAGGTCAGAGGGATTGGTGCTTTCGCTGCGATGGTAGTTAACCCTGCAGCTGTATTATGCACGGACTGTGAAAACGCCATTGGCGAGGCATCATCACCTTCCAATATCGACTGGATCAAGGTTGCGGTTCGGTGCAGTTCACCATGTCGACTGGCAAAAACCAGATAATCAATCGAGTTGTCTTTTAAGAGTGTCAATGCAGTTTGAACGGCCAATTTACTTTGTAGGCTCATTCGGCGGCGCATCATCGGTGGGATCGCTTTAAATTCAGTTGAGCCATCTTGTGGCCAATCTAAATTAGTGCTCCACGCTTGCCATTGGGCAACAGAATTGAGACCAGCCGAATTTGCAGACCATTTCTCAATATTAAACGACATTAATTGGGATTGATTTGACATAGAGTATTGATTTGCTTTGAGTCTAACTAAATACTATGCGCGCTTATAAATAAACACAGATAAGGAATTTAAATGAAATTACTAAAAATAGCAGTTTCAATGTTATTCATATTCGTTCTTGCAGGATGTGGACGCGTCCAACCTGTAATGAATGTTGAGGATACTCCAGTTGCACTGAATCTTCAAAGTAAACAGGTTAAATCAGCTATTTCTGAATCTGCTGAAAATCGAGGCTGATTGGTTTCAGAAATAAAGCCTGGTTTGATCCGCGCTGAATTGTATGTTCGTTCGCACCACGCTGTGGTTGAAATTCCTTATAGTGATAAGTTTTACTCTATTCTTTACGTTGAATCAGAGAATTTGAAGTACGACGATGGTGAAATACACCGTAATTACAACCGTTGGGTTAATAACTTAAACGTTGATATTAAACGTAAGCTTGCGCAAATGGCAGCTGAGTAACTCTCTATTATTTAAAGTTAGGTTTTTCGTGTCGGAATATAAATTAGATCCATTCAACGCATTAGAAGCAAAAACAGAAGCGCAGAAATTGTCTTTCGCTCCGATTGTTTTTCATACTGCTCGTACACTTCGTGATTTAGGCATTTTGAAAGCGTTAGATGACGCGGGCAACGAGGGTTTACCAGCAGAGTCTATCTCTGAATCGACCGGTGTCTCTGAGTACGGCGTGAAAGTCCTGCTCGATATGGCGTTAAGTGCTCATATTGTGACTTGGGAAAAGCCTAACTACAAAATGGCTAACCTTGGTTTCTACCTTCTGCATGATGGTATGACTAACGCAAACATGGATTTCACAGCCGATGTTTGTTATGCCGCGATGATGCATCTAACAGAAGCGATTGAAGAAGGCACACCTGCAGGCTTGAAAGAGTTGGGTGATTGGGAAACCATTTACCAAGGCTTGTCTCAATTGCCAGAAAAAGCAAAAGAGAGTTGGTTCAAGTTTGATCACTTCTATTCGGATCGCTCGTTCCCTGTGTTACTTGAAAAAGTCTTCAGCAAGAAACCTAAGTCGCTGGTGGATATCGGCGGCAACACGGGTAAGTGGGCGATGCAATGCTGCAACCATGATGCGGACGTTGAGGTGACGATTGTTGATTTGCCACAGCAGCTAGAAATGGCAATGGCAAACGCGGCAAAGCATGGTCATCAAGAGCGAGTCACGCCATTCCCAGCGAATATGCTCGATAAACAGCAAACTCTGCCAACGGGCGCGGATGTTTGGTGGATGAGTCAGTTCCTTGATTGTTTCTCGCCAATGGAGATTCTGAGCATATTAAAGCGCGTTCGCTCTCATATGTCAGAAGACGCGACTGTCTATATCCTTGAACTGTTTTGGGATGCACAGAAATACGATGCGGCTTCTTATAGCTTAAACGCGACGTCTCTCTACTTTACCTGCTTGGCAAATGGCAACAGCCGTTTTTACCGCAGTGAAGATTTCTTAGAGATCGTTGAAGAAGCGGGCTTTGAAGTGGTAACTCGCACCGACGATATCGGTCTTGGTCACACGCTTCTTGAATTGAAAGCTGGCGCGCAATAAAAATAACAAACATGGCTTAAATAATGAAAAAACTATCAACTCAAGTGGTGATCATCGGAGCTGGGCCATCAGGGTCTATTGCTGCGTCTTTACTTCATAAAAAAGGCATCGATGTTCGAGTGATTGAAAAGAGCGTATTCCCTCGCTTTTCTATTGGTGAAAGCCTATTACCAGCTTGTATGGAAGTGATTGAACAGGCTGGGATGACTGACGCAGTGATCAACGCTAACTTCCAATACAAAGATGGCGCTGCCTTTCGCAAAAATGGCGTTTATACGGCGTTTAATTTTGAAGACAAGTTCTCTTCTGGCCCTGGAACTACGTTTCAGGTTCAGCGAGGTGCCTTTGATAAGGTTTTGGCAGATACGGCTGAGGCGCAGGGTGTCTGCATTGATTACCAACATGAGTTAATGGGCATTAATTTCACCGACGACAGCACCATTTTAGATGTACAAGTGCTGGGTGGAGAGCGTTATCAGATAGAAGCGCAATACGTTCTGGATGGCAGTGGTTTTGGTCGAGTGCTACCAAAAATGCTTAACTTGGCAGAGCCGTCATCGCTCCCTCCACGCAAAGCTATTTTTACGCACATTAACGATCATATTGCAGAGGTGGATACCGATCTTGAATATGACCGAAATAAAATTCTTATCTCTGTGCATCCAACCAACCCTGATGTTTGGTATTGGTTGATCCCGTTTAGTAACGGTGTCTCTTCGTTTGGTGTGGTAGGAGAGCCTAAGTTCTTTGAGTCCTATCCAGAAGACAAGATTGCTGCAATTAAACAGCTGGCAGCGGAAGAGCCGGGCTTGGCTGAGATACTGGCAAGCGCCGAGTATCCAAACCCTGGGGGTGAAATTGGTGGCTATTCTGCCAATGTAAAACATTTGGCGACGGATAAGTACGCGTTGCTTGGCAATGCCGGCGAGTTCCTTGACCCGGTGTTCTCGTCAGGCGTGACGATTGCGATGAAGTCGGCACAGTTTGCGGTTGAGTGTGTCGAAAAGCAACTTAACGGTGAGAAGGTAGATTGGGAACGCGATTATGCCGCTCCTTTGATGGTTGGTGTAAACACCTTTAGAACGTATGTTGAGGGGTGGTACTCAGGTACTTTGCAGGATGTGATTTTCTATCAAGATCCAAATCCAAAGATTAAGCAGATGGTATGCTCAATTCTGGCGGGTTACGCATGGGATCAAGCCAACCCTTATGTGAAAGAGTCTAAGCGCCGACTCACAACATTGGCAGAGATATGCCGAAGCTAGGTGGTCTATTTAGTGTGTGGACGACATGCTAAAGCGCCAAGATGCCTAACCCAAAAAGAAAAACAGCCACAATGTGCGGCTGTTTTTGTATTTGAAGAATACAGGTAATCAACCTAATTGCATTCTAGGCTACTTCAGGTCGATGCTGTTTAATCGTCCCATAAAGACAAGTAGATCAATCACATCTTTGTGGGCATCCAGTAGCGCCCTTTTGGTTTGGCTATAAGCGGCAAGTCTGCCGTGCTTTCTAATGGAGCACACCTTAGTTTTGTATTTGTAGTCGCCGTTTTCTGAGAATACACGCCACTTAGCGATGTAGCATTCGTCGCGGTGTTCAGGATCACTCTGAGTTGGATTTGGTTTGAATACTATTTTGGGTTCTAAACTATGAGGCAGGCGCGTCATCAGGAAGGGCTCTTTGAGGACTTTGGGCCAAAATTTACCCCAAAGCTGTCTGCCCAGTTCATCTCTTAATTTAATGGTTTTCTTTAGTGCTTTGTCTTCACCCATACGAACAAAGCCGACCGATCGATGCAACACCGTATCTTCGGGAGTATGGATGTGGATCTTAAAAGCGGTTTTACCTTTCGAGATAAAGCGGTAACCGGTAGCACCAATTAGATTATTCTGACTCATAGTTTGCTAAGTGATGATTATGTTATTAATAAGACTACGCCAAATACTGCAAAACCGAAACTAATACCCATGAAAAAAATAAAGCCTTAACAAAAGTGCTAAGGCTTTATTAGAAACTATGAGATGAGCGTGTCGCTAACTACATGATTTTCTGCATCACATCACCAATTTGAATGCTTCCTGCAAGGCTTGGTTGGTCGATCGTCAGTTCTGCTTCGTTTTCATAAACGCGAGAAACCGTCAGTGTGATATCGCTTTGAGATACCTTATTACGCGGCAAGCCGCGTTGGTCGATAAACGAGCCTGTGTGCCATAGCTGTAGCTTGTCACCTTGTTGAACACCATGCATTCGACCTAAATCAATGGTTACCGTGTTACCAAATACTGCAGCCACCTCTGGAAGTGTGATCTTACATGACACTTCAGATTCTAAGTCCAACATAATATTGCGGCTAACACGCAGCATCATACTGCCGTAGGTTGATGCCCAGAAACGAGCACTGCGGGTGTCCACTTCACTGGTCTTAGCAAATGGCCACTTTGCCACTTCACGATAGCTACGGTTGTAAACCTGATGTCCTGTTTTGCCATCGAAGACTTGCATCTCTAACGCAAACTGACGATTGATGATGTCGTCTTTCAAAAGCTTGGATTCGATGGTCGCGGTTAAATCGGTAATGTCGCCACCAATGATGTACTGCGCGCCAGTGTCTTGGGCGATCATCTTGATCACCTCAGGTCGACGTTTGTCGATGTCGTAATTGGTCGTGCCAACGGAAACAAAGCTGCGAGACTCTTGCGCCAGTTGTCGGTCCACGACATGGCCAAAATCATCACCAATGTTATAGATTCTGCCCATTACAGCTTGCTGAGGGGAGGTCACATCAATGTTGCCGACTAAAAATGTCTTCTTGTATTGGCTCTCATGGCAAGCATTTGCCGAAGGATAGATATCGATCCTTGCGGTGATCATTATATTGCCACTGCGTTTTTTCTCTTTCTCTACCAAGATGTAGCGCACTTCATGATTGGTAAATTGAAACTCTTTCTTGTTTGCGTCGAGGTACGGCGTGAGGTTGGAGATACTACCAATATCAGCACCTGAGAACTGGATCGCTTTATATACCGCGTCTTCCAGAGCATGAACCCTTGCCGTTTCCTCTGAGGATACGATGGCTGCGGTACCGGTAACTTCATACCAAGAGGCATGAGCACTGAAGCTTATGGTTATCAGTGAACTTATTGAAAATAAGTAAGAAATTATTTTTTTCATCTATTCGTTACCAGTTGGGTATAAATATTGCTTAACAAATAACTATAAGCTTGAAGCTGACTTAAGTGCGTTTTTCTTAATCTGAACCATTAATGAAAAGCAAAGACTGTTCCAACATTGTAATCCATTGAAAAGAATAATGGTGAGAACATATTGGAACAGGGAGCACTAAACCTATCTGGAGATAAGAGAATGAAAAAATGGCTCGTAGTAATGAGTGTCATGTTGTTGACCTCATGCGCTTATTCGCCAATCTATAACGGCAAGTCTGAATATTCAGGCAGTCAGTTTATGTTGATGGATAGCCCTCGTCATACCATGGATTTCTTCGTGGAAAGTATGACCGAAGATCTGATCATTTCGAATACGAGTATCTCAGCAAGAACTCCGATAGCGATTACCTCGTTTGTCGACCTACAACACATGGACACAACGAACTGGCTAGGAAACTCGGTATCAGAAGGTTTCATTCATCAGTTTCAGCGTCGTGGCTTCAAGGTTGTTGATTTCAAAACAACAGGTTCTATTCAAGTGACTCACCAAGGTGACTTCGCGTTAAGCCGCGATTGGAAAGACTTAGCTCAAGAGCAAGACGTACAGTACGTACTGACAGGCACTATGCTGCGCCAAGAAGGCGGTGTGTTAGTCAATGCTCGTGTTGTTGGCATGCAAACTCGCATTGTCGTGGCGACGGCACAAGGCTTCTTGCCTGCAGACCGTATTGGTCGTGACCTAGATACTCTAAACAGTATTCGAACTCAAGATGGCGTTATCATTCGTTCTGACCCAACGATCAGCCAGCCTTATACTGTTATTCTTCGCCCTTAGGAGTTCGAGATGAAGAAGTTAATATTTGTTGTTGCCGCTTTACTGCTTGTTGGCTGTCAGCCACTGCAAAACATGAGGCCAGACGACTACTTAGTTGCCGTTGGCTACGCGAGTATCAGTGAGCAGAAGGGACGTAACGATGAAGAAAGACGTATCCGTGCGATGAGAGCCTCTAAGATCGATGCCTATCGTGAACTTGCTGAACAAGTCTATGGTATGCGAGTGAGTGGTCGAGCAGAGCTGGAAGATCAACGCCTTGGTACAGAACGTACTTCTGGTGCAGTTGATGGCGTAATCCGCGGTGCAGAAGTGGTACGCAGCTACCCAGTGGGTGACAGCTATGTAACAGAGCTTCAGCTTGATATCCGTAAGATGGAACAGCTACGTAATTACGGTGAAGTACAACCCGTACCCGAAAAGAGACAACAAACGTTGTTCTAGCCTAACGGGCGTCTAGTGATAGGATTATCCAGTTATATTGGCTGCTCTCGTTTTCCAGATGGCGTATCGGCAACCAATAACTGATATGAATGATAAGCGGCAAGTATGAAAATACTTGCCGCTTTTTTGTATTTATTGATTCGTTTGGCACATTTACCGACCTAGTGGGAGCTTTGACGGATGTCATGCTAAGGATAAGCTGAGATACAGATACAGATACAGATACAGATACAGATACAGATACAGATACAAGCAGGAAGGTGACTAAAGATATTATTGAATAGTGGGGGCTTAACTATGCTTTTACGTTGGTTCCCAGCGTAGAAATCGTATGCGTTTGACCGCCGGCATTGTAGGTCATGCCAATTTTACCGTGACTTTGCTGCATCATATTGCTGAGTTTTTTGAAGCTAAGGTGCGCTCGATTCAAGGCTTCGCCATTCACAAGGTTCGCTTGCTGGCAATCGTGCACTATGGACTGGATCTTGCTGACTAACTGAGCAAGTTCAGGGTTCTCGGTCAGTTCTGAGATATTGGTATGGGCTGCGATTCGCTGATCGGTTGATCTTAGTTGTTCAACTAGGACCACTTTTTCTTTGGCGATTCGCTCAATATCGTTTGATTGTCGGCTCGTAATAGCGGTTTTCTCTGAACTTAATAATTCAGATAAGGCTTTGGCATTTTGAAGTTGAAAATTAACTAAATCTGCTAGTGCCGCCATAACGTAAACCTATTCATAACCTCGTGTGCTTTAAGATAATCACTTCAATTAAAAGTGAGTGCTGGCTTAAAGACCTTTTAATTCATCTTCGAACTTGATCATGTTGTCTGCCAGTTTTTCTGGATCGACAGTGTATGAACCGTTCGCAATTGCTTCTTTGATCGCTGCTACTTTCACAGAATCAAAGCTTGGCTGTGCTGCCATATCTTGGTGGAGCTGACCAATCGCTTTGCCTTGTTGGCTCAGTGAAACCGCATCTTTGCTTGCTGGCGATTTAGTTGATACATCAGAGCGTGATGCCTCAGAACTAGAATCAGAGCGTACTGCTGATCGGTTAGTGGTCGTTAGGGTTTGCCCTGAACGAATATTATCAATGCCTGCCATAGTTAAGCCTTTTTCTTCAAAAATGGGAACCTGTACAGTCAATATCGACCAAGGGTTCGAATACTTTAGCAATTTTTAGCTCAATAGTCGAAAAGGGACCAAACACCGCAGCCGCTATATTTGGCGTTAGAGTTGAGGCTGAAATCGCTAACGATACCGTCAATTTAGAAGTAAAGAGTTAAAAGTAAACCGTGACTTCAGACATGCTGGTAACAATTCCTTCAATTATACGCTGTGATTTATCATTTTTCACTCTTACTTGATCGCCCATCGAGCCATCGGTAAGCGCAGTTCCTTTGGTGGTAATGGTCATGCCACCTTTTACTGCCTGTATGATAACCTTCTCGTTTCGGCACACGACACAGATATCACCTCTTTCTACAACATCACCCGGTCTTAGGTTCTTTTTTAACTTAGCGCCGATGACTTGTTGTGGATCTGTGAAACCTTGGCGACGAAACTTGTTAAGAGAAATCATAGCGGTGGTGACATCGTATTGGCCGACGATTTCGCCTCTCGCGAGTGAGCGAGTGGTGGTGACAAGGGGCACCGACATCGAAAGGCGAACGGGTACATAAACTCGCCACTCATCAGGAACACATTGCACTAAAACCGTAATACTGCTGCGGGTATTGGTGGTCGTTGAAGCACTGGTCTCTAAAGGCTCTGGGCAGTCTGTCGCTTTGATTCTTGAGTCAACATTTGCTGAATTAACAAAGAGTTCGCCACCTTGTGGCTGCTCAACCGTATCAAGGATATGTTGCTCCGCTGCAGACTGAATCGTCTCAATTTGTTCTGGGGTCGCAGCTTGTACAAAAAAACTAAACAATATTGATAAAATGCCGATAAACTTAGCGACAGTTTTAAAAGTAGCTCTACACATTGCTATGGAAAGAGGTGGCAAATTTGTTTTATAATACGTCATTCCGTTTCTCTGGTGGTTCGTAGCCTGCAGTAGACTAACACTTTTTATACAAAAAAGTTTGATATGGAGATGAGCTCATGACGGGTATTCTTGATTCGGTGAATCAGCGTACGCAACTCGTCGGTCAAAACCGATTAGAATTACTAACCTTTCGCCTAATGGGGCGTCAGCGTTACGGCATTAATGTCTTTAAAGTAAAAGAAGTGCTTCAATGCCCTAAGCTGACAAAGATGCCAAACTTGAACCCACTGGTTAAAGGTGTAGCACATATTCGTGGCCAAACGATCTCTGTGATCGATTTGAGCTTAGCGATTGGTGGCCGTCCTACAACGGATGTTGAAAAGTGTTTTGTGGTTATCTCTGAATTTAACCGAACCATTCAAGGTTTCTTGGTAAGTTCAGTAGAGCGCATTATTAACATGCACTGGGAATCGATTCTTCCGCCGCCAGATGGCGCAGGTAGAGCGAACTACCTGACAGCGGTAACCAACATTGATAATGAATTGGTAGAAATTCTTGATGTTGAGAAGATCCTTGCAGAAATTTCTCCTGTTGATGAAACAATGGACAGCAAGATTGCTGAAGATATTGCGAAAGTAGAACAAGAGAAAGAACTGGTTCGCCGCATCTTGATTGCTGATGACTCGACCGTTGCTCGTAAGCAGGTTCAACGTGCTATTGAGTCGATTGGTTTTGAAGTTATCTCGGTGAAGGATGGTAAAGAAGCCTACGAGAAGCTGATACAGATGTCATCAGAAGGCAGTATTTACGATCAGATTTCATTGGTGATTTCTGATATCGAAATGCCAGAAATGGATGGATACACGCTGACTGCTGAGATTCGTCGTCACGCCGAACTTAAAGATTTATACGTAATTTTACACTCATCGTTGAGTGGTGTATTTAACCAAGCCATGGTTGAGCGTGTTGGAGCTAACTCCTTCATCGCTAAATTCAACCCAGATGAGCTTGGTGCAGCTGTAAAAGCTGCGTTAACTAACTAAAAGAGACATTAATGACTGCTATAACAATAAGTGATCAAGAGTATCGCGATTTCAGCCGTTTCTTAGAATCTCAATGTGGCATTGTATTAGGTGACAGCAAGCAGTATTTAGTGCGCAGTCGTCTAAGCCCATTAGTAACGAAGTTTAAGTTAGCTTCTTTGTCTGATTTGTTGAGAGATGTAGTAACAGGTCGAAACCGTGAGCTGCGTGTGGCTGCTGTCGATGCCATGACGACGAACGAGACACTTTGGTTCCGTGATACTTACCCGTTTGCTGTGCTTGCGGATAAGCTTCTACCGGAAATAGCGGCAAATAAACGTCCTATTAAGATTTGGTCTGCGGCAAGCTCTTCAGGCCAAGAAGCATACTCAATGGCAATGACGATTCTTGAAACTCAAGCTCGTAAGCCAGGTATGCTGCCAAATGTATCGATTACCGCAACTGACATCTCAGCAAGTATGTTGGATATGTGCCGCACTGGCGCTTACGACAACCTTGCATTGGGACGTGGACTTTCTCCAGAGCGCCGTCGTACTTTCTTTGAAGATGCGGGCGATGGCCGTATGAAAGTGAAAGATAACGTCAAGCGCATGGTGAACTTCCGCCCTCAGAACCTGATGGACAGCTATGCATTGTTAGGCAAGTTCGACATTATTTTCTGTCGTAACGTGCTGATTTACTTCTCGCCTGATATGAAGTCAAAGGTACTTAACCAGATGGCAAATAGCCTGAACCCTGGTGGGTACTTACTATTGGGCGCGTCTGAATCGTTAACAGGCTTAACCGATCGTTTTGAAATGGTTCGCTGTAATCCAGGCATCATCTACAAATTAAAGTAACGAGCGGCACCGATATTAGGTGTAAGGTTACCGTCTAAATTTAAAACCCAGCCAAGTGCTGGGTTTTCTTTTTCCTGCTTAAGCTATATCTTTAAGTCAGAGTGACATTCCAATTTACTCTATTTTTTGGCTTGTTTATTGCAAGTTTACCCACGAGTAACCTGTAAAAGCATTGATAGACCGCCTTGTTTCAAAAGTTGGTATATATATTGCTTTGGTTATTTCATAACAGTCAGTTCTTGAGTTGAGGTTTACATGGCTATTTCTTTTGACAATGCTTTGGGCATTCACCAGCACACAGTTGGTGTACGTGAACGTAACGCTGAGGTGCTTTCCACCAATATCGCGCAAGCAAACACGCCTGGGTATAAAGCAAAGGGATTAGACTTTAAGAAATCACTGCAAGCGGCAAGTTCTGGGGCAAGCATTGGTCTTAGCCGTACAG
This sequence comes from Vibrio sp. 10N.261.51.A4, assembly GCF_041471945.1. NCBI lineage: Bacteria > Pseudomonadati > Pseudomonadota > Gammaproteobacteria > Vibrionales > Vibrionaceae > Vibrio > Vibrio sp. 10N.261.51.A4. Next base: position 85,240 of record NZ_JBFRPJ010000081.1, on the reverse strand, counting down.
ATGGTCGGCACATTTCTGCCTCAACAACGGTGAACGGGGAAACGAAGTATCGCATTCCTACCCAACCTGATACAGGAGATGGCAACACGGTTGATTTGGATTTGGAAAGAAACCTTTTCATGCAAAACCAAATTAGGCATCAAGCCTCTCTCGACTTCTTAGGAAGTAAGTTCAAGAATTTAACTAAAGCGATTAAAGGGGAATAATTAGATGAGTTTATTCAATGTATTCAATGTGACTGGTTCTGCGATGAGTGCTGAATCTGTTCGTCTAAATACGACCTCGAGCAACCTTGCGAACGCGGACAGTGTAAGTAGTTCTGCTGAAGAAACTTACAAGGCTCGTCACGCAGTGTTCGGCGCTGAGTTAAATAAAGCACGCAACAGTGGTCACACTGTGCCTGTGAAAGTATTAGGTATTGTGGAAAGCGATAAGCCGCTAAGCGCGGAGTACAACCCGGATCACCCATTAGCGAACAACGAAGGCTATATCTACAAGCCTAATGTCAACGTTATGGAAGAGATGGCAAACATGATTTCGGCATCACGTGCGTACCAAACAAACGTACAGGTTGCTGACTCGAGTAAACAAATGCTGCTGCGTACGCTGCAGATGGGTCAATAAGGATAAGGAGGTAGCACATGGCTGGAATCAACAACAATGTTGGTCAAAGCGGCTTGTCCTATGTTGACCAGCTGAAGAGTCTTCAAGATGGCGCTAAAAAGCCCGACGAAACAACAGGTAAGCAGGATCTTAAACAAGAAGACTTCTTATCTTTGTTGACTAAGCAACTAGCACAACAAGACCCTTTCAAGCCGGTTAGCAATGACCAGATGATTGCGCAAATGGCTTCATTTGCGACCGTAGATGGCATTGGCAAAATGAATACACAGTTTGAAAGCTTGAATTCATCAATGACCTCTAACCAAGCTCTTCAGGCCTCCTCTTTAGTTGGGCGTGATGTATTGGTTCCTGGTGCGGCAGGTGTAAAACCCGGTGATGGCGGTATGGCGGCAATGGTTAAGCTTCCTCAGGCAATGGACAATGTAATGGTCCGTGTTGAGAACGAAGTTGGCCAATTGGTTCGCACATTTGATATCGGCTCTAAACCATCTGGTGATACACGTGTTGAATGGGACGGAAAAGACGAAGACGGTAACCCATTGCCGGCCGGTAAATACAACGTGAAAGCGTCGGGTTTGCTGGATGGCGAGAACACAGAGTTCCAAGTTTCCAGTTATGCGAACGTGAACAGTGTGCTTCTTGGTAAGGGCGATGGCAACGTACTACTCAATCTGGCTGGTTTCACATCGCCAGTACGACTTGCTGAAGTACTAGAAGTTGGTAAAGCGTAGCTCTTTATTGAGTGACTATGCTAGCTAGATAGATTAGGAGAATAATGGAATGTCATATGTAGCTTTAAGCGGCTTATCCGCTGCACAATTAGACCTGAATACAACCAGTAACAACATTGCGAACGCAAACACATTTGGCTTTAAAGAGTCTCGTGCTGAGTTTGGTGATGTTTACTCAAGCTCGTTGTTCACTAACGCAAAAACGACTGCTGGTGGCGGTGCGCAAGCTAGCCAAGTGGCGCAACAGTTCCACGAAGGTTCAAGTATTTATACGAACAACCCAATGGACTTACGTGTAAGTGGTACAGGTTTCTTTGCAGTATCGAAAGACCGCATGGTGCCAGAGATTAACGAATTAACGCGTAATGGTGCATTTCACCTAAACAAAGACAACTACATGGTTACCGCTAACGATGAGTTTCTTTTAGGTTACGATGTTGATCCAAACTCGGGTGAAGTTCTTTCTTACGCGCCAAAGCCACTCGACATTCCTGCTGAGTTTGGTAAGCCAAAACAGACAGAAAACATTGAAGTAGGAGTTAACCTTCCTGCAAACGGTGATCTTAAAGACCCGGCTGCATTTAACTACCAAGATGCTGATACCTATAACCGTGCAACGTCTTCGACGGTATACGATTCTATGGGTCAGTCTTACAAGTTAACGACTTACTACCTCAAAGATCAGACTCAACCAAACACTTGGCAGACATACTACACCATGTCAGATGAGAACGGTGAAAAGCCGGTCAACATTACTGGTGGTGATGCGACGAATGCACAAGGCCATGTTGGTCACACAATGAAGTTCAACAATGACGGTACGTTGGCGAGCCTGAACAATGGTCAGCCGATTAACTCGGAACCACTGGGTACTGGTGCGAACCCTATTGACTTGAACGGTGCTGATCCAACTCAAGTGCTTAAGTTTGGTCTAGATTCTTCAACTCAGTTTGCCGCTCCGTTTGAATTGACTAAGTTTGATGAAGATGGCGCGACAACAGGTTTCTTAACAAAAATCGATTTCGATGAGTACGGCAGTGTTCTAGGTACTTACTCAAATGGTGAAAACGTGATGCTTGGCCGTGTAGGCTTGGTTCGTGTACCCAATGAGCAAGGCCTAGATAAGAAAGGCGGCACTCAGTGGGATTCTACTAATGACTCAGGTTCTAAAATCTGGGGTGAATCGAACAAAGGTTCATTTGGTAGTATCAACAACGGCTCACTAGAGCAGTCGAACATCGATATGACTCAAGAACTGGTTGATTTGATTTCTGCTCAACGTAACTTCCAAGCGAACTCGCGTTCTCTAGAAGTGCACAACCAACTGCAACAGAATATTCTTCAGATTCGTTAATCGTTTCGAGCGTTTGAATCATCTGCGAATACCCAATTCAATGTTATTGAATTGGGTATTGTTGTTTGTCTTCTTATTTGCCGCCCCTATTGCCGCACGGTAATGCCACTGGCAACAATTCTTCCTGAATGATCCTTTAATGATCACCCCTCTTTGTTCATTTTCTATTTAAATTATTGATAAATAACAGTTAAAAATATTGGCACAGTGTTTGCTTTATAAGCTCTAGAAGATGATTTTTTGGAGCAAAATTATGGATCGCGCACTGTTTCTTGCCATGAGTGGCGCAAAGCAAAATATGCAGGCTTTGCAGCTACGTGCAAACAACCTTGCCAACGTAAGTACAACGGGTTTCCGTGCTGATTTAGCACAAGCACGTTCAATGCAAGCGTATGGTGAAGGCATGCCTACTCGTGTTTTCAGCATGACAGAGCGTCCTGGTCATAATTTTGCGCAAGGTAGTGTGGTTACCACTGGCCGAGATCTCGATGTTACCGTTCAAGGTGATGGCTGGATTTCAGTTATGGATAACACCGGCCGCGAAGGTTTAACGCGTAACGGTAACCTTAAGGTTGACCAAAACGGTTTGCTAACCAATGCAAGTGGCCATTTGGTGCTAGGTGAAAACGATGCGCCAATCACGCTGCCCATCCCAATCAGTAAAGTAGAAATTGGTACTGACGGTACGATTTCGGTGATTCCTCAAGGCGCTCCAGCTGAAGAATTGGCCGTCGTTGATCGTATTAAGCTTGTGCGTCCAGACAACCAAAGTTTGTTTAAAGATACGAATGGTCTATTCCGTTCGAAAAACCCAGATCAGGCATACGAAGCAGATGCAGCGGTAACGTTGCTAAAAGGTGCTATCGAAGGCAGTAACGTAAATGCTGTAGGTGAAATGACCAGCTTAATTGACTTACAACGTCAATTTGAAATGCAGGTCAAGATGATGAGCACAGCAGAGGAAATGGACAAGTCGTCTGATTCACTGCTTCGTATGAGCTAATAGAATTTAAAGGACATTGCTATGCATCCAGCATTATGGGTAAGCAAAACGGGTTTAGACGCCCAACAAACCAATATCTCAACGATTTCGAACAACCTTGCCAACGCCTCGACCATTGGTTTTAAAAAGAGCCGCGCTGTATTTGAAGATCTGTTCTACCAGAATATTAATCAACCGGGTGGTCAATCGTCTCAGAATACTGAGCTGCCAAGTGGTTTGATGCTGGGTGCCGGTTCTAAGGTCGTCGCGACTCAAAAAGTGCACACTCACGGTAACGCACAAACGACATCTAACAGCCTAGACATGATGATTGAAGGCGACGGTTTCTTCCAAGTTGAAATGCCAGACGGTGAAACAGGTTACAGCCGCAATGGTCAGTTCACACTGAACGGTGAAGGCGCGATCGTAACGTCGGGCCAAGGTTATCCTCTACAACCAGAAATTGTGATTCCTGAAGACGCGATCTCGGTAACGGTTGGTAACGACGGTGAAGTATCGGTTCGTCTACGTGGCGAGCAAAACAACGTCGTGGTTGGTCAAATTACCATTACTGACTTTGTAAACCCAGGTGGTCTAGAGCCAGTAGGTCAAAACCTTTACTTGCCAACTGGCGCGAGTGGCGACCCACAAGAGGGTGTACCGGGCTTTGATGGCCTGGGTAACATCCGCCAATCGATGCTAGAAACATCGAACGTAAACGTAACCGAAGAGCTGGTAAACATGATTGAAGCTCAGCGTGTATACGAAATGAATTCGAAAGTTATCTCGTCAGTAGACAAGATGATGAGCTTTGTTAACCAACAGCTGTAATTGGTTTATTCGCCGTTTACTTTTTTAATTAATCTATCTGTTTTTGCTAATTGACCCATTTACCACTGCCTGCTGAGAGTATATCGCCATGAAACGTATTTTTTGTTTAGCCCTGTTAGCTTCGATGACTGGTTGTACAGTACTGGATCCAATTGAGACGCCAGCACAAGAGAACGCGACCACAGTGGTTGATGCGGTTGAAGGCGATAAGTCGGCAGAAGAAAGTTCAGGAATTATCGACACGCTTCGTGGGCGAACCGATCCAATTGCTGGTGACCCTGCATGGGCGCCAATCAACCCCAAGCAGAAGCCAGAGCATTATGCAGCGGCAACGGGCTCACTGTTTAATGTGAACCACATTGGCAGCATGTATGACGACTCAAAGCCTCGTGGTATTGGTGACATCATCACTGTAGCGCTAGATGAGAATACTCGAGCGACCAAAAAAGCCAACGCAGACATGTCTAAGTCGAATGATGCATCAATGGAGCCGCTGGCTGTTGGTGGTCAAGATCTGACGATCGACAAGTACAACTTCTCTTATGATCTGAGTAACACCAATACTTTTGCTGGTGATGCGTCAGCCAACCAAAGTAACAGCATCAGCGGCTACATTACCGTTGAAGTCATCGAAGTATTAGCTAATGGCAACCTAGTGGTTCGTGGTGAGAAGTGGATGACACTGAACACCGGCGATGAGTACATCCGCCTAAGCGGTACCATCCGTCCAGACGATATTGACTTCGAAAATACCATTGCTTCAAACCGTGTTTCTAACGCACGAATTCAGTACTCAGGGACTGGCGTACAGAAAGATATGCAAGAGCCTGGATTCTTGGCACGATTCTTTAATGTATCTCTGTAGAGCTTGATAGGACGACGACATACTGACAGCCTCTATCACTCAGCCACATTTAGCTAAGCTATTATAAATTAAAGCAATACAGACAGGTTACTCAATGAAAAAACTGACACTCGTACTATTCGGCATGCTATTTCTTGCCACCAGTGCCCATGCTGCGCGAATCAAAGACGTGGCAAAAGTGGCGGGTGTTCGTAGTAACCAACTTATCGGTTATGGTTTGGTCACGGGCTTGCCGGGTACTGGTGAGACAACTCCCTTTACCGATCAAACATTTAACGCAATGCTGCAAAATTTTGGCATCCAATTGCCGCCCGGCACTAAGCCAAAAACCAAAAACGTCGCGGCTGTTATTGTGACTGCTGAACTGCCAGCATTCTCTAAGCAAGGCCAAGAAGTTGACGTAACCGTTTCTTCTATCGGTTCAGCAAAAAGCCTTCGTGGTGGTACCTTGCTACAGACCTTCTTGAAAGGTCTAGACGGTCAAGTGTATGCGGTCGCGCAGGGTAACTTGGTGGTAAGTGGCTTTAGTGCACAAGGTAACGACGGTTCTAAGATTGTCGGTAACAACCCTAACGTTGGTATCATCTCTAGCGGTGCGACGGTTGAACAAGAGATCCCAACACCATTCGGTCGTGGTGACTACATCACCTTCAACCTAATCCAATCAGATTTCACAACGGCTCAGCGTATGGCTGATGCGGTTAATAATTTCCTAGGCCCACAAATGGCTTCAGCGGTAGACGCAACTTCAGTAAAAGTTCGTGCACCGCGTGAAATCAGCCAGCGTGTAGCATTCTTGTCGGCTATCGAAAACATCGAGTTCGACCCTGCTGAAGGCTCTGCAAAAATCATCGTCAACTCTCGTACAGGTACGATTGTGGTTGGTAAGCACGTTCGCCTAAAAGCGGCGGCGGTCACCCACGGTGGTATGACGGTTGCAATTAAAGAAAATCTAAACGTAAGCCAACCGAATGCATTCTCTGGTGGCCAAACGGTAGTGGTCCCTGATTCTGATATCGAAATCACGGAAGGCGATGGTAAGATGTTCAAATTTGAACCTGGCCTAACGCTGGACGATTTGGTACGCGCAGTCAATGAAGTGGGCGCTGCACCTTCTGATTTAATGGCAATCCTTCAAGCACTGAAACAAGCGGGTGCGATTGAAGGCCAATTGATCATTATCTAAGGAATAAAGCATGATTAAGAATAACAATGACATCGGCTTTATTCACGACATCGGTAGTTTAGACCGTCTTCGTCAACAAGCGGTAAACGGTGAAGAAGGTAGCGAGAAAGAAGCATTAACCGCGGCGGCAAAACAGTTTGAATCGATTTTCACCTCGATGTTGTTTAAGTCAATGCGCGATGCTAACTCGAGCTTTAAGTCGGATATGTTGAACAGCCAGAACGAGCAGTTCTATCGTCAGATGCAAGATGACCAAATGGCGAGTGAGTTAAGCGCTTCAGGTTCATTAGGTCTTGCAGATATGATCGTGGCTCAACTAAGCGCTGGCCAAGCAAGCGATACGTCTGAAGAGAAGGTTCGCAGTGAAGGCTTTGATGCTTCATTGCAAAGACCGCAATATTCAGGCCGTTCGGAAGAGCGAGCGTCAGACGTTCAACCTGCGCAAGCAGCAAAACAGCCAGTATCCTTTGATTCTCCAGAATCGTTTGTGACCTCAATGAGGCCTTACGCGGAAAAAGCGGCAAGTGCGCTTGGTGTGGACTCGTCTCTTCTATTGGCACAAGCTGCCCTTGAAACGGGTTGGGGTTCTAAAATGGTTAAGAACTCTTTGGGCAACAGCAATAACTTATTTAACATCAAAGCAGATAGAAGTTGGAAGGGCGATAAGGTCGCGACTCAAACTCTTGAGTTCCATGGCAAAACCGCCGTTAAAGAGTCAGCTTCCTTCCGTTCTTACTCTAATTTCGAAGATAGCTTTAATGATTACGTGAAGTTCTTGAACGAAAATCCAAGATACGAAACGGCGCTACAGCATCAAGGCAATTCAGAGAATTTCATCAAAGGTATTCATCAGGCTGGTTACGCAACTGACCCTAACTATGCAGACAAGGTTTTACGAGTTAAAGCCAAGATTGATGAGATGAACTAGCGTCATAAATCAACATAGAGAGCTTGCTACTGGCAGGCTCTTTTCTTCTCCGCCCCTTCAGTTCTTACGCGTAATCCATAGTTATCTCCTTACACTTCAATAAATTATCGTCTTTTAATTTCCTATTGTTTTTGTTGGCACATATATTGCAATTATCTTAGTAATATACGGTTGTAGTTAATCAGTTCATTCTGGTTTTGTTAAGTTTTTTGGGGGCATTATGGCGTCGGATCTTCTGAATGTAGGGGCACAAAGTGTTCTTACGGCTCAGAGACAGCTCAACACCACAGGTCATAACATTTCTAACGCTAACACAGAGGGCTATAGCCGCCAGTCTGTGATTCAAGGTGTGAATGACCCGCGCCAGTACGGTGGGCAATCCTACGGTATGGGGGTACATGTGGAAAATGTTCGCCGCTCTTGGGATCAGTTTGCCGTCAAAGAACTTAACTTATCGACAACCAATGCCGCCAACAAAGGCGATACCGAAGCCAACCTCGATATGCTGTCGAGCATGTTGTCGTCGGTCGCTTCAAAGAAGATTCCAGAAAACCTCAACGAATGGTTTGATTCCGTTAAGACTCTCGCCGATACCCCAAATGATGTGGGTGCGCGTAAGGTCGTGTTAGAGAAAGCAGGGCTTGTAACTAAAACCTTGAATGAATTTCATGAAACAGTTCGTCAACAGTCTGATTCTACGAATAAAAAATTAGATATGGGTATCGAGCGAGTTAACCAACTTGCGTACGAGATCCGTGATGTTCAGCGTTTAATGATGCGAACTCCTGGGCCTCATAATGACCTACGAGATCAGCATGAAAAGTTGATTAATGAGCTTTCTGGTTACACCAAAGTTACGGTGACACCACGCTCAAATGCCGAAGGGTTTAATGTCCATATTGGTAATGGCCATACCTTGGTCTCTGGTAGTGAAGCGAGTCAGCTGAAGATGGTTGATGGCTTACCCGATGCACATCAGCGCCGCCTAGCGATTGTTGAAGGTAAGTCTTTAAAACCGATCACCAGCAGTGATATCGACGGAAAAATCGGCGCCATGCTAGACATGCGTGACGAACATATCCCAGCAATCATGGATGAGCTTGGTCGTTTGGCGACCGCGTTTTCATATGAGGTCAATAGTCTTCAAGAACAAGGTTTGGATCTTAACGGCAACGTAGGTAAGGACTTGTTTACCGACGTGAACTCAGAGCTGGTGGCAAAATCTCGTGTCACGGCTAGCGGGCAATCGAAAGCCGATGTTGCGGTATACATTGATGATACTTCTGCCTTAAAAGGCGGTGAGTATGGACTGAAATACGATGGCAGTGATTATGTCGTGACTAAGCCGAACGGTGAGACCGTTAAGATGGCGACCGACTCTAGCGGTAGTGCTTTTTATCTTGATGGCATGCGAGTGGAAGTACGTAACCCTCCTGAACTAGGAGAGAAACTGTTACTGCGTCCAACGCGTAATTTTGCTGCGCAGATTCATATGGAAACCAAAGACCCGAAAGACATTGCTGCGCAAAGTTATGAGGCATCGACCACGTTTGCCAAGGGTACAGCGGGATTTAAAATCCTAGAAGCAGGTCAACTGCGTGAGTTTGAAGTGATTGTCTCACCAAAAGGTGAGCAGTTTGCTGTGACGGATCCGAAGGGTAACATTTTAATGCAGCCTCAACCGTATCCGCCACAAGGGCCAGTGACCATCAACGGTACAACGTTTGAGCTCACACCCGGTGCGGTGGCAAATGATAAGTTTACGGCAAACCTTGTCCCATCAGAAGGTGACAACGGTAACCTGCGTAAGCTACAAGATCTTCAAACAGGAAAGCTGTTGAATGATGGTGAGTCTACGATTTTAGACCTTTACCACAACTTGAATACTAATACGGGCTTGAAGTCTTCAACGGCAAATCGCCTGAGTGATATTGCGACATTAGAAAAACAGTCGGCTCAAGAACGTATTGCTTCTATCTCGGGAGTAAACCTCGATGAAGAAGCGGCAAACATGATGAAATTTCAGCAAGCGTATATGGCTTCTTCACGTATCATGCAAGCAGCCAACGATACGTTTAACACTATTTTGGCTCTGAGATAGGAAGGTATAAATGTTGAATCGTATCTCTAGCTTCCATAATTATCAGTCAGTACAAAACGACTTGCGCCGTCAAGAGAACAAGGTGCATCACAACCAAGCACAACTTGCTTCGGGTAAGAAGTTACAGTCGCCAAGTGATGACCCATTAGCGACGCACTATTTACAGAACATTGGTCAGCAGTCAGAACAGCTTAAACAGTATGTCGATGCGATTACTCTAGTCAGAAACCGTCTTGAGCATCATGAAGTATTGGTTTCTAACACTGAAGGCTTTGCTGATGAAGCAAAACGAACCGTGATGGAAATGATCAACGGTGCGCTTTCTCCGGAAGACCGTTTAGCTAAGAAGCGTGAAATTCAAGAACTGGCGAATAACTTCCTGCATTTAGCCAACTCTCAAGATGAGTCGGGTAACTACACGTTTGCAGGCACTAAGCCGAAAAATCAGCCTTTCTTTCGAGATAACGAAGGGAATGTGACATATCAAGGTGATGACTACCAACGCAAGATGCGTGTGGCAAGCAGCTTTGAAATGGCAATGAATGATCCGGGCAGCAAGATGTTTATGGAAATAGACAACCCGTTCGGTGACTACGAACCTCAGTACGAGCTTGAACCTGCGTCTGAGTTATTGCTCGGGCGTGCGACCAACAGCGATGAAGATGGGTCTACTTATAAAGTGACGTTTGTCGACATGCAGACGGGCAATTTCGCTTATCAGCTTGAAAAAGACGGCGCAGTGGTTGCGGCAGAAGATTTTGATCCTTCGACAGGCATTGTTTATGAAGGGCTGAATATTCAAATCAAAGGCCAAATCACTAAAGGTGATTCGATCACCTTAGAACCACGAGAGACTTTCTCTATCTTTGATACGTTCAAAGAGGCTGCTGAGCAGGCTGAAAACCCGGTATCGGATGCATCAGCAACAGCGAAACTGCACCAAGTAACTGAAGAGTTCCACGCTGCGTTTATCCATTTGACCAAGGCAAGAACCGATGTTGGTGCACGCTTGAGTACTTTGGATATTCAAGAGCAACAACATGAAGATTTCAAGTTGTCTTTAGCAAAAGCAAAAAGCAACTTTGAAGACTTGGATTACTCGAAAGCGATCATTGAGTTCAATGAAAACTCTCGAGCACTACAAGCTTCTCAACAAGCGTTTGGCAAAACCAAAGACCTGACCTTGTTTAACTATATTTAATGATCAATCGGTATTTAATGGTGGCTTGTCGATCACCATGGCGTTGATTCCTTGCCGTATGTGCTATGCCATACGTGCGAATGACGCCACAGTTTGCCGCTTTTTTGTACGAAGCATGATGTTTCTAGAATAGCGGCAAAAAACGGCAATAAGGAAGGTGAATGTTTTTCATCTTCTAATAGTAGAAAATCATAATTGCGCAGTGTTGTTTGTAAGCTTCTGATTTTTAGATAATTAAAAAATTATTTATATGATATTAAACTTGGCATACAACTTGTATCTGTGTTGGTTATAAATGATTAATACAGATCTTAAACCTTGTATAGGGTTTATCGAGTAATACACGGTCAGTGCTTATCCATATGAGAGTAAAGCTGGCCGCTTCGCAGAAACTTTGCGAACTCATAAGGAGAGCAAAATGGCTATCAATGTAAGCACTAACGTATCTGCTATGACAGCACAGCGTTACCTGAATAAAGCATCTAATGACTTAGCGACTTCTATGGAGCGTTTGTCATCTGGTCACAAGATCAACAGCGCGAAAGATGATGCGGCAGGTCTGCAAATCTCGAACCGTCTAACCGCTCAGTCTCGTGGTCTTGATGTGGCAATGCGTAATGCCAACGACGGTATTTCGATTGCTCAAACAGCAGAAGGCGCGATGAACGAATCGACTAACGTACTACAACGTATGCGTGATCTAGCGATTCAATCATCAAACGGCACTAACTCGCCGGCAGAGCGTACTGCACTGAACGAAGAGTCAATGGCACTTCAAGATGAGCTTAACCGTATTGCGGAAACCACATCGTTTGGTGGTCGTCGTCTACTGAACGGTTCATTCGGTGAAGCTTCATTCCAGATCGGTTCTAACTCTGGTGAAGCAATGATCATGGCTCTGACAAGTATCCGTGCAGATGACTACCGTATGGGTGGTACTACGTTCGATTCAGAAAACGCGAAAGATAAGAACTGGGAAGTACCGCCAACAGCGAGCGATCTTAAGTTCGAATTCAAAACCAAAGCGGGTGAAGACATCGTTTTAGATATCAATACCAAAGCGGGCGATGATATCGAAGAGCTTGCGACTTACATTAATGGTCAGTCTGATCTTGTGAACGCATCGGTTACTGATGATGGTCGCATTCAACTGTTCGTTGCTGAACCTGACCTTGACGGCCCAATGTCTATCTCTGGTGGTCTAGCGTCTGAGCTAGGTATTAAGAGTGAAGGCCGCGCAACCTCGGTTCAAGATGTTAGCTTAACCAGCGTTGCGGGTTCACAGAACGCGATCAGCGTGATTGATTCTGCAATGAAGTACGTGGATTCACAGCGTGCTGATTTGGGTGCAAAACAGAACCGTCTAAGCCACAGTATTAATAACTTGGCAAACGTACAAGAGAACGTAGACGCTTCAAACAGCCGAATCAAAGATACGGACTTTGCGAAAGAGACGACGCAAATGACCAAATCACAAATTCTGCAACAAGCAGGTACTTCAATACTTGCTCAAGCAAAACAGTTGCCTAACTCTGCAATGTCATTATTGCAATAGTTATTGGTTGAACTTGCTGCTCGTGTTCAGACGTGAGCCATGCAGCAAGGGAAACTGGCAAGCATACTTACTATTGAATGTTTAGCTCTCTCATCTCTCACCTGCTATCCATTTTTGCAGTAAGAATGCAACGGCAAGTCGGAAATGTGTTCATTTCTCGATGATCTCCACACAGGCTCTGACGCGCCAACTAGCCCCGGTTCTCTCAAAGGAAAAGGGGCTTTTTCCTTTCTGTATTTCTTGTTTTTGCTATTTATTTTCCTGTGAACTTTCTCGCACTACCTTTTCCAAATCTCTATTTGATGGTTCTTCTTCACGACAAATAATGTCATCTATTACACAAGATTTGCGTAAGTCAGAGATCTTTGGCGATTGATCATTTCTCGACCTTGAGCCATTTAGACGGCGGTTCGTACGCTTTCTGAACAGATTAAGATCTTTTTCCAATTGAAATCTATCGCTGTATTAGAAAATGATGAAAATTAAGTTGTTGATAAATATTAGATTAATATTTTTTTTGTGGTTTTTTGAAAGTTTTTCTAAAGCTTCTGATTTTCGCGCCGTTATTAAAAGTAACTTTGAGAGAACTACTTGGTTTTCCGAGACGTCGGAAACCGCTATACCGGAAAATCAATTGGAGAAATCACCATGGCAGTGAATGTAAATACAAACGTTTCAGCGATGACAGCGCAACGTTACCTAAACAACGCAAACAGCGCACAACAAACATCAATGGAGCGTCTAGCTTCTGGCTCAAAAATCAACAGCGCAAAAGATGACGCTGCGGGTCTACAAATCTCGAACCGTTTGAACGTTCAAAGTCGTGGTCTTGATGTTGCTGTACGTAACGCGAACGACGGTATCTCAATTGCACAAACAGCTGAAGGTGCAATGAATGAGACGACTAACATCCTGCAACGTATGCGTGATTTGTCTCTACAATCTTCAAACGGCTCAAACTCAAAATCTGAGCGTGTAGCGATTCAAGAAGAAGTAACAGCGCTGAACGACGAACTGAACCGTATCGCGGAAACGACGTCTTTTGGTGGCAACAAGTTGCTTAACGGTACTCACGGTACTAAATCATTCCAAATCGGTGCAGACAACGGTGAAGCGGTAATGCTTCAACTGAAAGACATGCGCTCTGATAACGCTCAGATGGGTGGTAAGAGCTACCAAACTGAGAACGCGAAAGATAAAGATTGGAACGTTCAAGCAGGCTCTAACGACCTAAAAATGTCGTTCACTGATAACTTCGGTCAAGCACAAGAAATCGACATCAGCGCAAAAGCGGGTGACGACATCGAAGAGCTAGCAACGTACATCAACGGTCAACAAGACTCTGTTAAAGCGTCTGTAACTGAAGACGGTAAGCTACAAATGTTTACTGGTAACAACAAGGTTGAAGGCGAAGTGGCATTCTCTGGCAGCCTGGCTGGCGAACTAGGCATGCAACCTGGCAAAGACGTAACGGTTGATACTATCGACGTAACATCAGTTGGCGGCGCACAAGAGTCTGTAGCTATTATCGATGCGGCACTTAAGTATGTAGATAGCCACCGTGCTGAGCTAGGTGCTTTCCAAAACCGTTTCGACCACGCTATCAGCAACTTAGACAACATTAACGAGAACGTTAACGCATCTAAGAGCCGTATTAAAGATACCGATTTCGCGAAAGAAACGACTCAGATGACGAAGTCTCAGATCCTTTCTCAAGCTTCAAGCTCGATTCTTGCTCAAGCGAAGCAAGCTCCGAACTCGGCACTTAGCCTACTAGGTTAATCGATTAAAAAGCCACGTTGACCAATAGTGTTGACGCAAGGCTTCCACAAATTAGCTCGTGGTGAGAGATGAGCGCTAAACAGACCCAGCTTCGGCTGGGTTTTTTATTGCCTGCAATTTGGCGAAGGTGTATTTGAAAAAGTGCAATGTTGGTAAGCAGGAGCAAAAGCGAGATTCCCTATCGCGTTCGTTCCTCACTGTAGGGAATGACGGGGTTGGGTTGTGGAGACTGTATAGCTGCTTTGGCAAGGTTAGATCGAGTAAATAATTACTCAGATTCAAACAATAGTTTTCAATCGTCATTCCAGAATCGAGTAGAACGAGGTATCAGGGATCGGCTTTGGTTTTTATGTGCAAGGCGACACTTATAAATGAGCGAGGATACGAAACTTTAGCGAATGCCGCTCTATTAATTGAAGCCTGATCACACTTTTCTTTGTTGTTGAAAAGAATACGAAAAAAATCGCATTTTTTATTAAAGCTTCTAATTAAGGGGCCGTTAAAGGGATTGAGAGAAATGATATGTACCAATGTAAGGTGAGAGAGACACTGGTGCATAAACAAATTGACATGTATTTGTGTGAGGTGAGAGTCACATAAGTGCATTAAAAAATGCCTAAAGGAGATCAACTATGGCGATTAATGTAAACACTAATGTGTCTGCAATGACGGCTCAGCGCTACCTGAATAACGCGGCTGAAGGTACTCAAAAATCAATGGAGCGTTTGTCTTCTGGCTATAAAATCAATAGCGCAAAAGATGATGCTGCAGGCCTACAAATCTCTAACCGCTTAACGTCGCAAAGTCGTGGCCTAGATATGGCTGTGAAAAACGCGAATGACGGTATCTCTATTGCACAAACAGCTGAAGGTGCGATGAATGAGTCAACCAACATTCTGCAACGTATGCGTGACCTTTCTCTTCAATCTTCAAACGGTTCGAACAGCAAATCTGAACGTGTTGCGATCCAAGAAGAAGTCTCTGCTCTAAACACAGAACTTAACCGTATCGCTGAAACGACCTCTTTTGGTGGTAACAAGCTTCTGAACGGTACTTACGGCAGCCAATCTTTCCAAATCGGTGCTGACTCAGGTGAAGCAGTAATGCTATCTATGAGCAACATGCGTACTGACACTCAAGACATGGGTGGTAAGAGCTACGGCGTTACAGAAGGCAAAGATGCTTCTTGGCGTGTAGGTGCGGGTGCTGATTTAACAATCAAATACAACGATAAGTTTGGTGAAGCGCAAGAGCTATCTATCTCTGCTAAAGAAGGCAACGATATCGAAGAGCTAGCAACTTACATCAATGGTCAAAGCCAAGACGTTAAAGCGTCTGTGGGTGAAGGCGGTAAACTGCAACTTTTCGCTTCAAGCCAAAAAGTTGAAGGTGATGTTGAGTTTGGCGGCAGCCTTGCGGGCGAACTAGGTATCGGTGCTGGTAAAGACGTTACCGTTAACGATATCGACGTAACTTCTGTTGCAGGTGCAAACGAAGCAGTATCTATCATTGATGGTGCTCTAAAATCTGTTGATAGCCAACGTGCTTCTCTAGGTGCTTTCCAAAACCGTTTTGACCATGCAATCAGCAACTTAGACAACATCAACGAAAACGTTAATGCGTCTAAGAGCCGTATCAAAGATACCGATTACGCGAAAGAAACAACAGCTATGACGAAGTCTCAAATCCTACAACAGGCGAGTACTTCTATCCTAGCTCAAGCAAAACAGTCACCATCAGCAGCTCTAAGCTTATTGGGCTAAACTTACCTCGGTAAGTAGCGGTAAACTCTACTCTGGGTAGAGTTTTACTGTTTGGCTCATAAAGGAGGGAGGGAGAGTGTTATGGAAATATCATCCAACGCATCGAACATCCAGCCTTATGGCTCACCTAATGGCATTAAAATTGCAAGCGATGAAGGTAGTAGTGCGTCGAGTCTTTCGCGACTAAAAGAAGCAACATCTTATGACAAGGTAGAGAAATCGAAAGAGGAAGCTACCGAAGCGGCGATTCAATTAGCTCAACATAGACAAGAGTTAAATGATGAAGAGCGAGTCAAAATGGTGGAGAAGGTAAACGAGTTTATCTCCTCTCTCAATAAAGGTGTGGCTTTTAAGGTCGATGAAGAATCTGGGAGAGATGTGGTTACCATTTATGAGACCACAACCGGTGATATTATTCGCCAGATCCCTGATGAAGAAATGCTTGAAATTCTAAGACGCCTAGCAGCCCAAAACTCGAATAGTCGAATATTTGAGGTGAAGGTTTAAGTCGTATTATTGAGGTGATTTAATGAGTTTTGGCCCAATGGGGATTTCGTCTGGCATGGATATCAATTCCATGGTCAGCAAAATTGTTGATTCGGAGCGTGTACCTAAACAGCAACGAATCGACAATGAACGAACGCGAATCGATACCAGCATTAGTGCCTATGGAAGACTCAGAGAATCCCTTGATTCGATGAAAAACCTGATGACAAACTTTCGTCAGGAAAAAGCTTTTGCTGTGCGAACAGTGGAAAGTACCGATGAAGCGCTTGTCTCTGCAACCGCGACTACCGAAGCGATCGCTGGCAAATATGCCATCGATGTGTTGCAGCTTGCCCAAAGCCATAAAGTGGCTTCTGATGTACTGTCAGAGGACATGAAATTTGGCCCAGGTAAGCTGCAGGTTTCGCTTGGTGATGACAGCTTTGACGTGCAAGTTGGCGACAGATCGAGACTTATCGAAGTTGTTCGTGGTATCAACGGTGCAGATAGCAACCCAGGCGTTCGTGCATCTATTATCAACGATGTCGAAGGTCCAAGACTTATTATTGCCTCGAACCAGTCTGGTTCAGATCAGCAGATCAGCATTAATGTTGAGTCAGATGCTGCCAATCCCTTAAAAAAACTCGAATACAAAACGCTTGAAGAACGTGTTAAAGCGCTAGAGAAAGCGCGCGTTGCTGCTCAAGATATTCTAGCTCTAACCCCTGCAGGAAAAGCCGTTGAACTCATCGATGAAGTGATCGCTAGCGATGACCCAAATGCGAATGAAACACTCGATAAAGATGGCAATATCATCCCAGCAGCCCAAACCGATTCTACTTCAGATGTTGACGGAGACTCTAAAAGTCTCAGCTACGGTGAGCAAGCAGCCGCCGACGGCCAAGCCGCCCTAGACGCAGCTCAAGCGGCAAAGTCTGTGATGCCTGAAGATAATATCCCTGGCTGGACTGAAACCGCGTCAGGTACGCTTTTAGATTCTTACTACACACCAGAACTTGAGCTTGATGAAAAAGCGATAGAGAAGGCACCCGATGTGCCGGGGTGGTCAAATGCTGCCTCAGGTACTCTGACCGATTCATACGTGACACCGAAAGAAGCCCAACAAAAGCTTGAGGCTGAGCAAGCGCGTATCGAAGAGAAGATTTCACAAGAAAAAGCGGAGTTGGCTGAGAAAGTTCAAAAAGGCGAACTCACCGCAGAGCAAGCCAAGAAAATTGAGCGTGCCAAATTAGAACCCGAAGAGCGCGAGCTCTTAGAGAAGGTCGATAAAGCGCAAGCAGATCTTGAACAAGCACAGCAATCTTTTGATACCTATAGTGGAATGACTGAAGTTCAGGCTGGCCAAGATTCTATGGTTGTCCTAGATGGTGTTGCTCAACTCTCTAGTAATAACAATGTGATTGAAGATGCCATTGAAGGTATTGATATTACGGTGAAAGGAAAAACGCCAAAAGATAAGCCGCCGGCAGAAATTGGTGTGGAGTACGACCGTAACAGTGTTCGCCAAGATATCGAATCCTTTGTGAGCTCTTATAACCAGTTCTATCAAGTGTCGAAAGACCTCGCGGGTGTTGATCCAACGACTGGTCAAAAAGGCCCGCTCTCTGGTGACAGTACAGTGCGTAACGCCGACTCCCGATTGAAAGGGGTGTTCTCATCAAGTATCGAAGGTGCGCCAGACAATCTAAAGTCTTTGACTGAATTCGGTATCACCACCACAAGACAAGGCTCGCTAGAAATCAACTACGATATGCTTGACCGTCAACTCAACAATAACTTTGATAAGTTGGGTGAGTTCTTTGGTGGCAACAACGGTTTCGCCAAAAAAGTGGAAGATGCGATTCAAGGTATCACAGGTATCACGGGTTCAATCCGTACTAGAGAAAAGAGCTTGGTCGAGCAAAACTACCGTTTGGTTGATGACCAAAGCGCGCTCGACCGCCGCATGGACAGCCTAGAGAGCCGTACCCACTCTAAGTTCACCGCCATGCAAGATGCGACCAGTAAGATGCAATCTCAGCTGGGCAGTATGATGAATGCGTTGGGCTAATAGATGAATAGCCAGCTACAAGAGCTTTGTGAACTCGATCAACTAATTATCTCTAAACTGGAATTTAGTGAAATTAATGCTGAAGAAATAACGCAGCTTGTCGATAACAGAGAACAGTTATTGCAAAACGTGCTTCAAATAATCGACTCACATCCCGACGTTAAGCAAAGTTCTGAATGGTTTGAAGCCATTACCAGAACCAGAAAATTAGTCGAATTGATGCAGTCTGAGACGAGTCGAGTAGGTAAGACCCTACATAAATACCGTCACGGCGCTAAATCAGTTCAACAATACAAAAAGTTTTTATAGAAGAGGTTTACTATGCGCGGTTCTTTACAGGCATATAAAAAGGTATCAGTGGATAGTCAGCTAACGGCTGCCTCACCGCATAAGATTGTACAAATGCTAATGGCCGGTGCTATCGAGCGTTTGATTCAAGGCAAAGCGGCAATGCAAGCAGGCAACATCCCAGTGAAAGGTGAGCGACTTGGTAAGGCTCTAGATATCATTATTAGCCTACGTAGTTGCCTATCTATGGACGATGGTGGCGATATTGCGAAAAACCTAGATCAACTTTATGAGTTCATGATCACGCAAATTTCTGCGGCAAATCACAAAAATGACCCACAGCCTATTGATGATGTTATCGATATTATTCGCGAAATTAAGAGCGCTTGGGACCAAATTCCGAACGAATATCACAACTTGACGTCCGCTGACGTAGGTATTTAAAGAAAAATTGCAGTTTTAACCAATCTCATATCCCTTAATTGGTTGGTTGCCTTATTTTTTTAATCAAATAAAATAGAAGCCATTAGATAGCCTAATGGCTTTTTTCGTTGCTGATTTCCTAAATTTGTCCACGTAGACCATAATCATTGATACATCTCACTGTTTTATAGACTACGTTGCTCACCGTTTTTCCGCATCGCACCAAAATAAAGGCAATAATTCCTACTTATGCAAGGTTTGGCAAAACTGCTTGTCGTCGACGATAACGCTCAAGATCGTCACAATTTAAGCACAATATTAGAGTTTGTAGGAGAGAGCTGCGAAGTAATCAGCTCTGAACAAGCACGTAAAGTTGACTGGTCACTACAGTGGGCCGGCTGCATTATTGGTACCATTAAAGGTAAAGGCTTCAACGCATTACTGAATGAGAAGCTTGTTCACGCCAATCACATCCCTTTACTGGTGATTGGCAAAAACAATCACCCGGTTGACGAGTTGACTAACTATGTTGGTGAGCTTGAACTTCCTCTTAACTACCCGCAATTAAGTGATGCATTAAGACACTGTAAAGACTTCTTAGGCCGCAAAGGTGTTCAAGTTGTGTCTTCGGCACGCAAGAACACCCTGTTTCGCAGCCTAGTAGGACAAAGTGCTGGCATTCAAGAAGTACGTCACTTAATTGAACAAGTCTCTTCTACGGAAGCGAACGTGCTGATTCTTGGTGAATCTGGTACAGGCAAAGAAGTCGTAGCGCGTAACATTCACTATCACTCTAAACGTCGTTCAGGGCCTTTTGTTCCTGTAAACTGTGGCGCGATTCCACCTGATTTGCTTGAAAGTGAACTGTTTGGTCATGAGAAGGGCGCATTTACTGGGGCGATTACCGCACGTAAAGGCCGTTTTGAATTGGCTGAAGGTGGCACACTGTTTCTTGATGAAATTGGCGATATGCCGATGGCGATGCAAGTTAAGCTGCTACGAGTACTGCAAGAGCGATGCTTTGAGCGTGTAGGTGGCAATAGCACCATACAAGCTGATGTTAGAGTGATTGCGGCAACCCACCGCAACCTTGAAGATATGATCGACGATGATTCGTTCCGTGAAGATCTTTACTACCGCTTAAATGTATTCCCGATTGAAATGCCGGCGCTTCAAGATCGTAAAGAAGATATTCCACTGTTGCTTCAAGAGCTGATGACTCGAATGGAAGCGGAAGGCAGCATGCCTATCTGTTTCACGGCTCGTGCTATCAACTCTTTGATGGAGCATTACTGGCCGGGCAACGTTCGTGAACTAGCGAACCTGGTTGAACGAATGGTTATCTTGTATCCAAACAGCTTGGTTGATGTGAATCACCTGCCAACTAAATATCGATACAGCGATATCCCTGAGTTCCAGCCAGAGTTTAATAGCTTTGGATCTGAAGAGGAGCAAGAGCGTGATGCACTTGCTGACTTATTCTCAGAAGATTTCAGTTTTGATCAGCAAGATGATATTGCCGACAATGCTAATGCGCCTCAAGAGTTACCGCCAGAAGGGGTTAACTTGAAAGAGCTACTCGCGGATATGGAAGTGAATATGATCAATCAAGCGTTGGAAGCGCAGGGCGGCATTGTTGCTCGTGCTGCTGACATGCTTGGAATGCGTAGAACCACTCTGGTTGAAAAAATGCGTAAATATAACTTGCAGCGCTAGTGTCCAGTTTTCGATGAAAACGAAAAACTAGCACACACTTTTTAGCTATTTGGTAACTCTAGCTAAGTGAACAGATAAACCATAGTCGAGTTGTTGCTTGCTTAACTATGTGATAAATATAGCAAATAGCCTGACTCGTGTTGTACGTCTCAGGCTGTTTTAGTATTTGAGGCAAATTTTTGACATGCGCGTATCTAACGAACCAGAAAATCAATCACACCTAGATTCTGTTGAACAGCAGGTTGAGCGCTATAAGCAAGTACTCGACGTGATGCCAGCTGGGGTTATCTTGTTAGATACACACGGCGAAGTGAGAGAAGCGAACCCTGAAGCGCATCGTATTCTTGGTGTTGAGTTGGTTGGCGAGAAGTGGTTTTCAGTGATTCAAAGTGCCTTTGACCCAAAAGACGATGACGGTCATGAGATCTCATTGAAGAACGGGCGAAAAGTGCGTTTGGCGATTTCAGCCTCTACCACGGGTCAGCTGATTTTGATTACCGATCTGACCGAGACCCGACTATTGCAGTCTCGCGTGAGTGATCTTCAGCGTTTGTCTTCATTAGGTAGAATGGTGGCCTCGCTTGCCCATCAAGTGCGAACGCCGCTTTCAAGTGCGATGCTGTATGCATCAAACCTTGCCGCGCCAAATCTGCCGCCGGCAACAAAAACGCGTTTTCAATCTAAGCTTATGGATAGATTGCATGACTTAGAGAAGCAAGTGAACGACATGCTGTTGTTTGCCAAAGGTGGTGACAACAAAGTCGTTAAGCCATTTACTGTGGCTGAATTGATCACTGAATTTCACCCTATGGTGGAAGCGGCATTGAAAACTAACCAGATTGATTATTGCCAAGAAGTTGAGGGCGAACAGACTCAAATGTTCGGCAACGCCAATGCTATCGCCTCAGCGTTAAGCAACCTAGTGTTGAACGCGGTTCAAATTGCGGGTAAGGAATCGCAGATCGATGTGTTTTTTAGGCCCGTAAATGGCGAGCTTAAGATATCAGTGCAAGACAGTGGCCCCGGCGTACCGAAAGAGCTTCAAGGTAAAATAATGGAACCCTTCTTTACCACTCGTTCACAAGGTACAGGTCTAGGCTTAGCGGTTGTACAAATGGTATGTCGAGCACATGAAGGCCGACTGGAATTGATATCAGAAGAAGGCGACGGCGCATGCTTTACCATGTGTCTGCCGTTTGAAAGAAGTGCTTCTTCTGAAGACTAATAAGTTTTAACTGAATTTACACTGGAGAATCCTATGGCTCAAAGCAAAGTGTTAATCGTCGAAGATGATGAAGGTCTACGCGAAGCCCTTGTCGACACACTCGCGCTTGCTGGCTATGAATGGCTGGAAGCGGATTGTGCGGAAGATGCTCTGGTCAAATTAAAATCGAACTCCGTTGATATTGTCGTATCTGACGTGCAGATGGCGGGCATGGGTGGCTTGGCACTATTGAGAAACATTAAGCAGCATTGGCCAAATTTGCCGGTATTGCTAATGACAGCGTACGCCAACATCGAAGATGCCGTTGCTGCAATGAAAGAGGGCGCTATCGACTATATGGCAAAGCCATTTGCGCCAGAAGTGCTGATCAACATGGTCAGCCGTTATGCGCCTGTAAAGTCGGATGACAACGGCGACGCTATTGTTGCTGATGAAAAAAGTATCAAGCTAATGATGCTGGCTGATAAAGTTGCGAAAACCGATGCCAACGTCATGGTGTTGGGCCCGAGTGGTTCTGGTAAAGAGGTGATGTCTCGCTACATTCACAATGCTTCTAGCCGAAAAGATGGCCCGTTTGTCGCGATTAACTGCGCGGCGATCCCAGACAACATGTTAGAAGCGACCCTGTTTGGTTATGAAAAAGGCGCATTTACTGGCGCTATTCAAGCTTGCCCGGGGAAATTCGAGCAAGCGCAGGGCGGTACAATTCTGTTGGATGAGATCAGTGAAATGGATCTTAGCCTACAAGCCAAACTACTGCGTGTTTTGCAAGAGCGCGAAGTTGAGCGATTAGGTAGTCGTAAGAGCATCAAATTGGATGTTCGTGTATTAGCGACCAGTAACCGAGACCTTAAACAGTATGTTTCTGAAGGGAATTTCCGTGAGGATTTATACTACCGCCTGAATGTATTCCCAATTTCTTGGCCTCCATTGTGCGAGCGTAAAGGCGATATTGAGCCTTTAGCCAAGCACTTAGTTGAGCGCCACTGCACCAAACTTGGTATGCCTGTACCCGTTATGTCAGCACAAGCGATCAGCAAACTCGTCAATTATCCGTGGCCGGGCAATGTTCGCGAATTAGACAATGTGGTACAGCGTGCGCTAATATTGAGCGAACAAGAGAACATCTCTGGTGAGCATATCCTTCTTGAAGGTGTCGATTGGCAAGACGCAAGCAGCCTACAACAAATCGTCGAAGGCAGTGACGTAGCTGCGCCAGAAATTAAGCCTATTGCCGAAGCAAACCCAATCAATAAAATCGCGGCTAGCAGCGAAGGGTTAGGTAATGAGCTTAGAGATCAAGAGTATGCGATCATTCTTGAAACCCTGATTGCATGTAATGGCCGACGCAAAGATATGGCTGAAAAACTGGGCATTAGCCCTCGTACACTGCGTTACAAGTTGGCTAAAATGCGCGATGCTGGAATAGATATCCCAAACTGAGGATAGATTAGTAGTGTCAGCTTTCTGACTAGTGTAATACGATATCTAGTCAATTAAATGTGTGGCACGCTAATTGCTCTGTCAATAATATAGCTAAATAGATGGTCATAATTTTGACTCCTGAGGTAGTAGATGAGAATAGATGGTTTACAAGGCGAAATGCAGGCAATGATGGTCGAAGCTGCCAGCGCGCGTCCCGCAGCAACGGGGCAAGCGGTCGGTGCAGATTTTGGCAACATGCTGACTAATGCCATCAATAATGTGAACTCATTACAAAAGACCTCAGGTGATCTTCAAGCTCGTTTTGATAGTGGCGACCAAAGCGTATCCCTATCGGACGTGATGATTGCTCGTAATAAATCTAGTGTGGCTTTTGAGGCGACGATCCAAATTAGAAATAAATTGGTCGAATCGTACAAAGAGCTGATGAATATGCCGGTATAAGTTGGGTAGTTAAATAGTGGCAGATAATAGTCAAACAACAGATTTAACCGTAAGCGATAGCAACGACCATGCACTTATTGCAGGCTCTGAGCTAGACGGAGAAGGGCAAAATCCCGATCTAGGTGAACGCAGTTCATCGAAGTTCGATATGGCTGTCGGTGATCTTGATTTACTTCGTCAGGTCGTCTTAGTCCTTTCTATCTCTATCTGTGTAGCGCTGATTGTGATGCTGTTTTTCTGGGTAAAAGAGCCAGAAATGCGTCCATTAGGGGCTTACGAAACAGAAGAATTGATCCCCGTTCTTGATTACTTAGATCTGCAAAAGATCGATTACACGCTTGAAGGCAATACCATCTCAGTACCGGCGAGTGAGTACAACTCATTAAAGCTTAATATGGTACGAGCGGGTTTGAATCAAGAGCGAAACGCGGGTGATGACATCCTCATGCAAGACATGGGTTTTGGTGTATCACAACGTTTAGAACAAGAACGCCTTAAATTAAGCCGCGAAAGACAACTTGCCAAAGCCATTGAGCAGATGAAACAGGTGCGTAAAGCTCAGGTTTTATTGGCCCTGCCGAAGCAGAGTGTTTTTGTACGTCATAATCAAGAAGCCTCTGCTTCTGTATTCCTAACTCTAAAAACAGGTACTAACCTCAAGCAGCAAGAAGTTGATTCTGTTGTGGATATGGTGGCAAGTGCCGTTCCGGGAATGAAAACCTCACGTATTACGGTGACCGATCAGCATGGCCGATTGTTGAGCTCAGGCTCTCAAGACCCTATGTCAGCGGCGCGCCGTAAAGAACACGAGTTAGAGCGCAATCAAGAACAAGCGCTGCGTGAAAAAATTGACTCTATCCTTATTCCTATTCTTGGGTTTGGTAACTACACCGCTCAGGTTGATATTCAACTCGATTTCAGTGCTGTGGAGCAAACCAGAAAACGTTTTGATCCGAATACACCAGCGACTCGAAGTGAATACACCTTAGAAGATTACAACAACGGCAATACGGTGGCGGGTATTCCGGGTGCATTGAGTAACCAGCCTCCAGCGGATGCCTCAATTCCACAAGATGTGGCTCAGATGAAAGACGGCGCGATGACAGGTCAAGGCTCTGTTCATAAAGAAGCGACCCGAAACTTTGAGCTAGACACCACCATCAGTCATGAACGTAAACAGAGCGGCACGGTTAACCGCCAGACGGTTTCTGTTGCGATCAAAGACCGCCAATCCTTGAACCCAGATACGGGTGAAGTGGTTCATACTCCAATCCCGGCGAGCGAGATCAATGCGATTCGCCAAGTACTGATTGGCACGGTGGGCTTTGATGAAACTCGTGGTGATTTGCTCAACGTATTAAGCATGCAGTTTGCACCTCAAGTAACAGATGTTGTTGCTGATGTGCCAATCTGGGAGCATCCAAACTTCAATGATTGGGTTCGTTGGTTTGCAAGTGCCTTGGTTATCATTGTGGTGGTGTTGGTACTTGTTCGCCCTGCAATGAAGAAACTGCTTAACCCAGCAGCAGACAACGATGAACAGATGTACGGTCCTGATGGCATGCCAATTGGTGCCGACGGCGAAACCAGCTTAATTGGTGGTGATATTGAAGGTGGTGAGCTGTTTGAATTTGGTTCAAGTATCGACTTACCAAACCTTCATAAAGACGAGGACGTGCTGAAAGCAGTACGTGCACTTGTAGCGAATGAACCAGAGCTAGCAGCTCAAGTAGTTAAGAATTGGATGGTAGATGGCTAACGAAATAGTTCCACAACAAACTGAAGGCGGTGAAGTGCTTGATGTCTCTAGCGTGGATATCGGCTCTATCTCAGGCGATGAGCGCGCTGCGATCTTGTTGCTCAGTTTAAATGAAGAAGATGCTGCTGGTATTATTCGTCACCTAGAGCCAAAGCAGGTTCAGCGTGTGGGTAGTGCGATGGCGCGAGCTACAGACCTATCCCAAGAGAAAGTAGGCGCTGTGCACCGTGCTTTCTTAGATGATATTCAGAAGTACACCAACATTGGTATGGGCAGCGAAGACTTCATGCGTAATGCGTTAGTTGCTGCTCTGGGTGAAGACAAGGCGAATAACCTTGTTGACCAAATCCTTCTCGGCACAGGTTCGAAAGGTTTGGATTCGCTTAAGTGGATGGATCCTCGTCAGGTGGCGAGCATTATCATCAACGAGCACCCTCAAATTCAAACTATTGTGTTGTCGTACCTCGATGCCGATCAATCGGCTGAGATCCTGTCTCAGTTCCCAGAGCGAGTTCGTCTGGATCTGATGATGCGTATTGCCAACCTTGAAGAAGTTCAACCTTCGGCGCTTGCTGAACTGAATGAAATCATGGAGAAACAGTTCGCGGGTCAAGCGGGTGCTCAAGCTGCCAAAATTGGTGGCCTGAAAGCCGCGGCTGAGATCATGAACTACATGGATAACAACGTGGAAGGCGTCTTGATGGATCAAATCCGTGACCAAGACGAAGACATGGCAACACAGATTCAAGATCTGATGTTTGTCTTTGAAAACCTTATTGAAGTTGATGACCAAGGTGTTCAACGACTACTACGTGATGTTCCACAAGATATTCTACAGAAAGCACTTAAAGGTGCAGATGAAGGTCTACGTGAGAAGATCTTCAAGAACATGTCTAAACGTGCTGCCGATATGATGAGAGACGATATTGAGGCGATGCCGCCAGTCAAAGTCTCTGATGTTGAAGCGGCTCAGAAAGAGATTTTGGGTATCGCGAGGAAGATGGCAGACAGTGGCGAAATTATGCTGTCTGGTGGCGCCGACGAGTTCCTTTAATACAGAAATCTCAAAAGCCCCACACTGTTGGGGCTTTTCTTTATCCAATCTCGAACCACAGATTAACTCAGTTTAACTGCTTGAATTCACAATACAGTTAAGCCACTCATAGATAGGTACTGATATGTCAGGTGATAGAAAACGCGGCTTCCTTCGCCCTGAAGAAGATAATACGGTTGCCCAACCTCAGAAATGGGGGCTGCCTGACTACACCTCTGACGTGAGCAAACAAGCCAAAGAAACCGCTTTTAATTACGACCCTAGTTGGATGCCAACGGTTGAAGAAGCCATTGAAGATGAAGAGCTGGTTCTGACTGAAGAGCAAATCGAGCTGATTAAACAAGGCGCTTATCAGGAAGGGCTGCATCAAGGCCAAGAGGCGGGCTTTAAGCAAGGCTATGAAAAAGGCAAAGAAGAAGGTTTTGCTGCCGGTCACGAAGAAGGCAACGAAGCCGGCAAGCTTGAAGGCGTAACCGCGGGTCAAGAGTACATTCAACAGCAGGTGGCCGTCTTCATGGGGCTGGCAAACCAGTTCGCTCAACCATTAGAGTTGATGAACGCTCAGGTGGAGAAGCAATTGGTCGACATGGTGCTTACGATGGTCAAAGAAGTGGTTCATGTTGAAGTGCAAACCAACCCACAAATCATATTAGATACCGTTAAAGAATCGGTAGAGTCGTTGCCGATTTCTGGTCACGCAATCACATTGAAACTCAATCCGGAAGATGTGGCGATCATTCGCTCTGCGTATGGCGAGGCTGAATTGGACTGCCGTAATTGGACGCTGGTCGCAGAGCCAGCACTCAACCGTGGTGATGTACAAATTGAAGCGGGTGAGTCGAGCGTTAACTACCGCATGGAAGATCGTGTAAAGAACGTTATTCAAAATTTCTGCGGCGCAAATCGTCACCAAGGTCATGAGTAATGCTTGAGTTAGCGAATCGTCTCAGTCAGTACAAAGTCGAGGGGCTAAAATCGCGACCAATTGCCTCTGGTAAATTAGTACGCGTTGTTGGCTTAACGCTTGAAGCGACCGGCTGTAAAGCGCCAATCGGCAGTTTGTGTTTAGTCGAAACCATGTCTGGTCAGATGGAAGCCGAAGTCGTCGGTTTCTCTGGCGATAACCTATTTTTGATGCCGAGTGAGCAAATCACCGGGATCTTACCTGGCGCTCGCGTCACGCCAATGACTACCGAAAGTGGTATCCCTGTTGGAATGGAACTGCTCGGTCGAGTGATCGACGGCGTAGGTAATCCACTCGACGGTTTAGGTCCAATCTATACAGAGCAACGCGCTTCATTTAATGCGGAGCCAATCAACCCGTTAGCTCGTAAACCGATTTCTGAACCACTCGATGTCGGCTTGAAAGCCATTAATGGTTTGCTAACCGTGGGTAAAGGGCAACGTATCGGTCTGTTTGCTGGCTCTGGTGTTGGTAAATCCGTAACTCTGGGCATGATGACTCGAGGCACAACTGCGCAAGTAGTGGTCGTAGGCCTAATCGGTGAGCGTGGACGAGAAGTTAAAGAATTTATTGAAGAGATTCTTGGTGAAGATGGCCGTAAGCGTTCGGTTGTTGTTGCCGCTCCTGCCGACTCATCACCATTGATGCGCTTAAAAGGCTGTCAAACCGCGTTGGCTGTCGCCGAGTACTTCCGCGACCAAGGCTTAGATGTTCTGCTACTCATGGATTCATTGACCCGTTTTGCTCAAGCTCAGCGTGAAATTGCTCTGTCTGTGGGTGAGCCGCCAGCAACCAAGGGCTATCCGCCATCAGTCTTCGCTAAGCTTCCTGCGCTGGTGGAACGAGCAGGTAACGGCAATGATGAACAAGGTTCTATCACGGCTTTCTTTACCGTGTTAACCGAAGGCGATGACTTACAAGATCCGATTGCGGATGCGTCGCGAGCAATTCTCGATGGTCACGTTGTGTTATCTCGTGAGATGGCCGATGCCGGTCACTACCCAGCGATTGACGTTGAGAAATCCGTCAGTCGTGTTATGCCGCAAATCACCACTGAAGAACATGTCTTGATGTCGAAAGCGGTAAGGCAAGTGCTGTCTATCTGCCGTAAAAACCAAGATTTGGTGTCGATTGGTGCTTACAAGCCAGGAACGGATCCAGCAATCGATAGTGCCTTCACGTTGAAACCAAAACTGGATGAGTACTTGCAGCAGAAGATGAAAGAGACCGTCCCATACGACATGTGCGTCAACATGTTGAAACATGTATTGGGTGGCTAACGGGTGAATAAGGTTAGTCATGGATAACGCATTAGAATTTTTGCTCGATCAAGCCAAAGATCAAGAGAACCAAGCGGTACTTGCGCTCAACAAAGCGAACTCTGAGCTGCAAGGCTACTATGAGCAGGTTGCGCAGATTGAAAAGTATCGACTTGATTACTGCCAGCAGCTTGTCGACCGTGGTAAGGCTGGCTTAACGGCGAGTCAATATGGTCACTTGAATCGTTTCTTAACCCAGTTAGATGAAACATTATCCAAGCAGCGAGAAGCCGAGCACCACTTTAAAAATCAAGTCGACAATTGCCAAAACTACTGGATGGAGTTACGAAAAAAACGTAAATCCTACGAGTGGTTGATGGAGAAAAAGCAAAAAGAAAAAGCAAAGTTGCAAGACCTAAGAGATCAAAAGCAAATGGATGAGTTCTCGACGCTGTTATACAGCCGAAAGAAGATGTGATCCTAAGCCACGAATGACGCAGGTGCTGCTCTCGATATTGTGAGAACAGAACTTATAGGCATGTTTCTTGCTCCGTTTTATATAAAATTGCGCGTTATGCCCACCAAAGGCATAAAAAGCACCCGACTTTCTTTTTGTTGCCTGGTTCATGGCAGCAAAGCTAGTAGATAGAGCTTGTATATATGAATGTTAGTCTTTCCTCAAATTCAGCGGCCAACAAAACGTCATCGTTGTTGGACACCGGTTCTGCCTCTTCCAAGGTAGAAGAAACCGGAGACTCTAAAGGTTTCTTTGAATCCTTTAAGGAAGCGCTCGGCTTTGAAGAAAGTGACAGTAAAGCTGCAGTAAAAGACTCAGAAAGCACCACAAAATCTGATGCTAAACAGGCCTCTACCGAAGGTGAAGCGTCAGCTGAAGCGGATAAAGGTGATTCAGCCGAATCAAAGGCTACTGAGGAAGTGAGCGAAGCGCAAAGCAAGCAAGCAGCTTCAGGAGTAGAGGGTGACAAAGCCACAGATAAAACATCTACAGAGGCAGCGTCTGATTCCGCGGCTCAGCTCAAAGCCCATTCGAGCGCTGATAGCACTGTCGCTGATAACAATGTCGCAGATAAGGCGGTTGGTAAAGACGCGCAGGCTACGACTAACGATTCGAAAGAACAGGTTGCTCAACCCCAAGAGCAGGCTTCATCTGCGGTAGATGAGTCTAAGCAGGCATCGCGAGCAAGTGCCGCGATGAATGAAGGTAATAAGTTGCTTGGCCAGTTGGATGAGGCAAATAAAACGCTGAATCAGACTCCGAACGGCAAAGCCTTGCCACAACAGTCTCAGTTCAACCAAGCTCAAGGTAATATCCCAGGAGCTTCAGTTGCTGGTCTTTCAGTTGCAGGTGAAGCGGGTAAGCAAGTGAGCCAAGCCAATGCAGCGAATCAAGGTAGCGCTCTAGAAGTTGATTCTGAAATCGCTGTACTTACCGGAGGTAAGGGTGTTTCTCAGCTGACTGATGATGAAATCCGACAGTTGATGGATAAAGGCGTCACTCCAGAACAAATTGAAGCCAGTATGAGCCGAGAGCTGAGCCAAAAGAATGCAGCTAGTGCGGTTGCTGCCGATCAGAGTCAAGCATTGTCAGCCGCGGATATTGAACTGGCAAAGCAAGTAGATGCCCATACCAAAGCGCTAAACCAATTGAATGGACAAATCGAATCAGAGCAGTCTGTTGTCGATAGCTTGCTTGATAAGCAACAAAGTGGCGCTAAGTTGACGGTTGATGAGCAAGCCGCTTTGGCTAAAGCGACCTCTAACCTAGACCTGTTGAATCAACAGCTCGCTAACGTTCAACAACAAGTAACAGCTTTGCTAAGTCAAGCTCCGGCTGCGAACAGTGCGTCTGGTGAACCCACTGCTATCGATTGGGATAATACGGATTCAAGCGAAACTAAAGCCTTAGCTGCGGCAGCATCAACAGCAGCTGTAGCGACGGCTACACAACAAGTGTCAGCGCAGGCCGCTTCTCAATCAGCAAACAATGCTCTTACGGACAAGGCGGTAATGCTGCACGCCAATAATGCACATGCAGCCCAACAGGCCGCAGCTCAACAAGCTAATGTGGCTTCACCTCAGCAGCAAGCAACGTTGGATCCAGCTTTAACCGCGCAAGGAATGGCGATGAATGCAACGCCAGCTGCCACAAAAGCAGGCTCGACTGATACGCTTCTTAAAGCGGGCGCCGGTGCAGCAGCACTGTCTGGTTTGGGTAAAGCGGGTGCTAAAGAAGATTCTAAAGATTCGACCTTTGCTCAGCAGATCGCTTCTGCGGCTGGTGCACAAGGTACGGCAACGGTGGGTTCAGCACCTACGCGAGCTGAAATTCAAGCTGCTCAACAAGCGCCCTTACAGCTCACCAAAGAGCTAGCCAATGAGCAAGTGGCTGAAAAAGTACAAATGATGATGTCTAAGAACCTTAAGAACTTGGACATTCGTCTCGACCCACCAGAATTGGGCCAAATGAAAATCCGCATGACCATGAATAATGACGTGGCAAACGTGCACTTTACGGTGAGTAATCAGCAAGCGAGAGATGTGATTGAACAAACCTTACCTCGCTTGAGAGAGATGCTTGCTCAGCAAGGTCTGCAGCTTGCCGATTCGTCTGTTCAACAACAGAACTCCGGTCAGGGACAAGATAGATACAACAATGGTGAGCAACAATCCGGCGCTAACCGCACAAATGATACGCAAGGTGATGAAAACCTTGATAGTGGCAGCAATCTTGAATTGAATGTCGCATCAAAGCGTGATGGAATTAGTTATTATGCCTAATATCAGGCTAAGAACGCTTGGTTAATAGAAAAAACCAGTTAATAAAAAGAACCATCAGTTAATCGCAAGAACAGGAAGTTAGAGTAAGATATGGCCGAAGAACAAGATGCACCTAAAGGGAAGAGCAAGCTCCTTATAATTATTATTGCCGTAGTTGTGTTACTGCTTGGTATAGGTGGTGCGCTGTACTTTTTCTTAGGTTCTGACGATAGCGCCTCTGAATCTCAGTCTCAGCCAGCAACGGCTGTGGTCGCTGCAGAGCCGGTTATGTATGTTAATATTCCTCAGCCCTTCTTGTTTAATGTGACAGGTGACAAAAAAGATCGCCTAGTTCAGATAAAAGCACAGCTCATGGTACGTGGCAGTAAGAATGAAGACCTGGCTCGTTACCACTCTCCACTTGTAGAAAGTACGCTACTGGCCACGTTCGCTTCGGCAACGGTTGATCAATTGCGCTCACCAACAGGCCGCGTGGAACTGCGTAATAAGGCAACAGAAGATATTAAAGCAAGCCTGGCTCAAGCTGTTGGCCAGCCTGTGATTGAAAAAGTGTTATTCACTGACTTCGTAATTCAATAGGTAATTTGTGACCGATTTATTAAGCCAAGACGAAATTGATGCGCTGTTACATGGCGTTGATGATGTTGAAGAAGTTGAAGATGTCTTAGAAACCGAAAATGACAATGCGGTCAATTTCGACTTTTCATCTCAAGATCGAATCGTCCGTGGTCGAATGCCGACCCTTGAACTTATTAACGAGCGCTTCGCACGTCATATGCGTATCAGCTTGTTTAATATGTTACGTAAAACGGCTGAAGTGTCGATTAACGGCGTACAGATGATGAAGTTTGGTGAGTACCAAAACACATTGTATGTACCCACCAGTTTAAACATGGTTCGTTTCCGTCCATTGAAAGGTACGGCACTCATCACCATGGAAGCTCGTCTGGTTTTCATTCTCGTAGAGAACTTTTTTGGCGGTGATGGTCGTTTCCACGCCAAGATTGAAGGTCGTGAATTCACGCCTACTGAAAGACGAATCATTCAGTTACTGCTGAAAATTGTTTTTGAAGATTACAAAGAAGCTTGGTCGCCAGTGATGGGGGTTGAGTTTGAATACTTGGATTCCGAAGTGAACCCAAGTATGGCGAACATTGTGAGCCCAACCGAAGTGATTGTTGTGAGTTCGTTCCACATTGAAGTGGATGGCGGTGGTGGTGACTTCCACGTTGTCATGCCTTACTCCATGGTTGAGCCGATCCGTGAACTGCTTGATGCGGGTGTTCAATCAGACAAGATGGAAACCGATGTTCGTTGGAGTACCGCACTGCGTGATGAGATCATGGATGTGCCCGTCAATTTCCGCGTGAATTTGCTAGAGCAAGATATTTCCCTTCGTGATCTGATGGAGCTGCGCCCTGGTGATGTTATCCCAATGAACATGCCTGAGCACGCAACCATGTTTGTCGAAGAACTGCCGACTTATCGTGTGAAAATGGGCCGTTCTGGTGAGAAGCTTGCAGTACAGATTTCGGAAAAAATTCAAAGACCACATGTGGTTAAAACTGATCTCGCTTTTCTAGGTAAAGACTTATTGTCTGAGCTCGAAAACAGTGATGATGACGACGAATAGTAAAATAGATAAAAGTATAGGAATTGGTAATGGAACCTAGTGAAGATCAAAAGCTAGCAGACGAATGGGCTGCAGCACTTGGTGAAGATCCTTCAGCGCCGTCAATTGATGTTGATGATGTGCTTGCGGCACCACTTGATGAGCTAACCGATTCATCATCTCCGATTTCTGAAGATGAGCGTCGTAAGCTGGATACCATTATGGATATTCCAGTGACTATTTCGATGGAAGTTGGTCGCTCTCAGATCAGTATCCGTAATTTACTTCAGTTGAACCAAGGTTCGGTTGTTGAGCTAGATAGAATTGCTGGTGAGTCACTGGATGTGATGGTAAACGGTACCTTGATTGCTCATGGTGAAGTGGTTGTGGTGAACGACAAGTTTGGTATTCGTTTGACTGACGTTATTAGCCAAACAGAACGAATTAAGAAGCTGCGTTAATGAGCTTTTTGTCTCAAAGACTTGCGGGCTCTTTTCTCGGAATGACAGGTTTGTTACGAGGAATCTTGGGAGTAGGGCTATTAACGGCTCCTTCCATTGCCTTTGCAGCAACACCGCCTTCTCTCGATTTAGCGACCACCTTTGGGTCGCTAATTTTCGTAATAGCCTTCATTTTATTTATTGCTTGGCTACTCAAGCGAATGCAAGTACCTGCGATGTCGAATCAACAAGGTTTGGCGATTGTTAGGCAAATCCCTGTTGGTACTAAAGAGCGTATCGCTATTGTGCAAGCGGGTGATGAACAGTTCTTGGTAGGGATTACCACACAATCGATTCAGCTGATCTCTAAGCTCGATAAACCTCTTACTCAGGAGATGCTGGAAAAAAGTACATTTTCAAGTCAGCTTTCCCAGCTAATAAAAAAAGATGCAAACAAGTAACGGACTTTTGAACTCCTCTTACTTTCACCAAGCCGGAGCTTTCCGAGCGGTGAAAGTGTGGTTGGTTCAGCTTATTCTCCTATGCTCAATCGTATTCAGTGTGTCGGTATTTGCACAAGCTGAAGACGGCACCGTCATTCCTGCGAATACCGCTGGCTCGGAATCGGTCACTATCAGCACGATGGAACAAGACCAAGCCAAATCGACAACCATGACCACGGGCAGCTTGACTGGCAATGGTGGCGGCATACCTGCCTTTACCATGACAACCAATGCCAATGGCGGTGAAGACTACTCGATTAACCTGCAAATTCTCGCGTTAATGACCATGCTTGGCTTCTTGCCGGCGATGGTGATTTTGATGACATCGTTCACTCGTATTGTGGTTGTGATGTCTATCTTGCGTCAGGCGATGGGTCTACAACAAACACCGTCTAACCAAGTCATTATTGGTATCGCGATATTCTTGACCTTCTTCATCATGTCGCCAGTGATTAATCAAGTTAACGAACAAGCAGTTCAGCCTTATCTTAATGAACAGATATCGGCACGACAGGCATTTGATGTTGCCCAAAAACCGATTAAATCCTTCATGCTCAAGCAGACTCGAATCAAAGATCTTGAAACCTTTGTTGAGATTTCTGGCGCGGAAGTGACTAACCCTGAAGATGTTTCGATGGCGGTTCTGATTCCAGCATTTATCACATCGGAATTAAAAACGGCTTTCCAAATCGGATTTATGCTGTTCTTGCCTTTCCTAATCATCGACTTGGTGGTGGCATCGGTATTGATGGCTATGGGTATGATGATGTTGTCACCGATGATTGTATCGCTGCCGTTTAAGTTGATGCTGTTTGTTCTTGTTGATGGCTGGAACTTGATACTCTCCACACTCGCCGGCAGTTTTGCCTTGTAGCTGGGGGAATAATGAATCCTGAAATATTCGTAGAGTTGTTCCGAGATGCCCTTTGGATGGTATTAATCATGGTTTGCGCCATCATTATTCCTAGCCTGCTGATCGGTTTGGTTGTGGCTGTTTTCCAAGCTGCGACCTCAATCAACGAACAAACCCTGAGTTTCCTGCCGCGTTTGATCGTAACTTTGTTGGCGTTGATGCTATTCGCACACTGGATGACCCAGATGATGATGGAGTTCTTTTTTGAGCTCATCGAACGCTTGCCGCAAGTTCTGTATTAAACCGATATGGAATACCCAACGAGCCTTGTACTAGAGTGGTTAGCCAATTATTTTTGGCCATACACTCGCATCTCAGCGATGCTGATGGTGATGACGGTAACAGGGGCACGCTTCGTGTCGCCGCGTATTCGTCTGTATTTAGGCTTGGCGATCACTTTTGCGGTGATGCCTGCGATTCCGGCCGTTCCCAAAGAGATTGAACTTCTGTCCTTTCAAGGCTTCCTGACTGTCTTCGAGCAAATTGTGATTGGCGTGGCCATGGGTTTTGTTACCCAGTTCATGATTCAAACCTTTGTTATGCTGGGTCAGATCCTCGGTATGCAATCGAGCTTGGGTTTTGCATCAATGGTCGACCCGGCTAACGGGCAAAACACGCCGGTACTTGGTCAGCTGTTCATGCTGCTAGCGACCATGTTTTTTTTGGCGACCGATGGTCACTTGAAAATGCTGCAGCTGGTGGTGTTTAGTTTTAAGACCTTGCCGATTGGCAGTGGCTCTCTAACCTCTGTGGATTTTCGAGAGCTCGCGTTGTGGCTCGGCATCATGTTCAAAACGGCATTAGCGATGTCATTGTCGGGGATTATTGCGCTGCTAACGATTAACCTTTCTTTTGGTGTAATGACGCGTGCGGCACCTCAATTAAACATCTTTTCTTTGGGTTTTGCATTTGCGCTACTCGTGGGTCTGTTACTTTGTTGGTACATCCTTGGCGGCTTGTATAGTCACTATGAGCTATTCTGGATGCAGGGCGAACAACAGATATGTCGTCTAATCCGGTTAGATTGCTAGGAGACTGAAATGGCAGAGTCAGACGGTCAAGAACGCACAGAAGACGCCACGCCCAAACGCTTGCAACAGGCCAAAGAGAAAGGGCAGGTTGCAAGGTCAAAAGAGCTAGCGTCAGCATCGGTATTAATTGTCGGTGCGATTGCTTTAATGTGGTTTGGCGAATCGATGGCGAAGGCTTTGTTCGAGGCGATGCAACGCCTGTTCTCTTTGAGTCGCGACGAGATCTTTGACACTAACAAACTCCTAGAAATCGCTGGTGGTGCACTGGTGAACCTGCTGTTCCCGCTGTTTTTGATACTGATAACTTTGTTTGTTGCTGCCGTCATCGGCGCTGCGGGTGTCGGTGGGATTAACTTCTCAATGCAAGCGGCGATGCCAAAGGCGTCTAAGCTCAACCCACTCAGTGGTATCAAGCGTATGTTTGGCCTGCAAAGTTGGGTTGAACTGCTCAAGTCTATTCTTAAAGTAGCGCTCGTATCGGGGATGGCGATTTATCTGATTCAAGCCTCTCAGCATGATTTAATGCAGCTGAGTATGGATGTGTACCCGCAGAACATCTTTCATGCCTTGGATATCTTGCTCAATTTCATCCTGTTGATCAGCTGCTCACTGCTGATTGTGGTGGCGATTGATATCCCGTTCCAGATCTGGCAACACGCCGATCAATTGAAGATGACCAAACAAGAAGTCAAAGACGAATTCAAAGACACCGAGGGTAAGCCTGAGGTGAAAGGTCGAATTCGCATGTTGCAAAGGGAGGCGGCTCAGCGTCGTATGATGGCCGATGTGCCGCAAGCGGACGTGATAGTCACCAACCCAGAGCACTTCTCAGTGGCGCTGCGCTACAAGCAGAATCAAGACAAAGCACCAATTGTGGTTGCTAAAGGTGTCGACCACATGGCGATGAAGATCCGAGAGATTGCGCGTGAAAATGACATCTATATCGTTCCAGCGCCGCCATTGGCGAGGGCGCTTTATCATACCACTGAGCTAGAACAACAAATTCCTGACGGTCTGTTTACAGCAGTTGCACAAGTGCTTGCATATGTTTTCCAGCTTAAACAGTACCGAAAACGAGGTGGTGAGCGACCAAAGCTGCAAGATTCTAATATGCCGATCCCACCTGATTTACGTCATTAGATCAATTGCTTGAGCTCTGCGTGATGAACCCTGATAATAGCGAGCTAGCTAATCTTCCTTTTATAGAGGTGATGGCGATAATTTGACGTGAGATGTTGGTACAGTGTTTGCTGTAGTAGCCTGAACATTATAAGCCCATAGCAAACAGCCCTGACTAAGACCTAATCCACTTGTTCAGAGAGCTACAACATAGCGAAACTGTCTAGATTTATGAAATTCTCCCTGCCTTTTGTGGACAAGCTACCTAAAATCCCTAACCGTGCCATGCCTGCGATTGGTGCACCTATTATGGTACTTGCAACGCTTGCTATGGTGGTGTTGCCCATTCCAGCTTTCTTGTTGGATATGTTCTTCACCTTCAACATTGCACTGTCTATGGTTGTGCTACTGGTCTCGGTATATACCCGCAGGCCTTTAGACTTCGCTGCATTCCCGACCGTCCTGCTGATTGCGACTCTACTTCGATTGGCCTTGAACGTTGCTTCGACACGTGTGGTATTGCTCCATGGTCACGAAGGTGGCGACGCGGCAGGTAACGTGATTGAAGCCTTCGGTAACGTGGTTATCGGTGGTAACTATGCGGTAGGTCTAGTGGTGTTCTTGATTCTTATGATCATCAACTTCATGGTTGTAACCAAAGGTGCGGGTCGTATCTCGGAAGTAAGCGCGCGTTTCACGTTAGACGCCTTACCGGGTAAACAGATGGCAATCGATGCCGACTTGAACGCAGGTTTGATCGACCAAGACCAAGCGCGTCTGAGACGTTTTGAAGTCACCAAAGAAGCTGACTTCTACGGTTCGATGGACGGTGCTTCTAAGTTTGTTAAAGGCGATGCGATCGCTGGTATCTTAATCTTATTCATCAACATCATTGGTGGCTTGAGCATTGGTATGGCTCAGTTTGATCTTGGTTTTGGTGAAGCAATCGAAATCTACACGCTACTGACTATCGGTGATGGTCTGGTTGCACAAATTCCATCTCTATTACTGTCTATTGCAGCTGCTATGATGGTAACGCGCCAAAATACTGATGAAGATATGGGTGAGCAACTTGTCTTCCAGATGTTCGACAATCCAAAAGCCTTGATGATCACCGCCGCCATCCTTGGCATCATGGGTATTGTTCCGGGTATGCCACATTTCTCGTTCTTGAGCCTTGCCATCGTTGCAGGAGCGGGGGCGTATTACATCGATAAAAAGAACAAGAAGAAGGCGGAAGAGCCTAACCTTCCGGCGACAGTTGAAGCGAATGGAGAAGTAGGCTCTCAGAAGGAGCTCTCTTGGGATGATGTTCAACCTGTCGATATTATTGGTTTAGAAGTGGGTTACCGTTTAATTCCTTTGGTTGATAGAGACCAAGGTGGTGAATTGCTTGAACGCGTTAAAGGTGTGCGTAAAAAGCTGTCTCAAGACTTTGGTTTCTTGATCCCAGCGGTACACATTCGCGATAACCTAGAACTGACACCAAACAGCTACCGTATTACCCTGATGGGTGTTGCTGTGGGTGAAGCTGAGATTAAGCCAGACATGGAGCTCGCGATTAACCCGGGCCAAGTCTATGGCATGATCGATGGCGAGCCGACGATTGACCCTGCCTTTGGCCTTGAAGCGGTTTGGATTCGTGAAGAGCAGCGTGAACACGCACAAGCTCTAGGTTATACCGTTGTAGATTCTTCTACAGTACTGGCGACACACCTTAGCCAGCTGCTAACCAACAACGCATCGCAGCTCATTGGCCACGAAGAAGTTCAGAACTTACTTGAGATGCTCAGCCGCTCAACACCTAAGCTGGTGGAAGGTTTTGTACCGGATCAATTGCAGTTGGGTGTGGTTGTGAAAGTGCTACAGAACCTGCTGAATGAAGCGATTCCAATTCGTGACATTCGAACCATAGTCCAAACTTTGTCGGAGTATTCAGGTAAGAGTCAAGAACCTGACATACTTACTGCGGCGGTTCGCATCTCATTGAAACGATTAATTGTTCAGGAAATCAATGGTATAGAGCCCGAGTTACCAGTGATAACCTTGATTCCTGAGCTGGAACAAATCTTGCATCAAACCATGCAGGCATCCGGCGGAGAATCTGCTGGTATTGAACCTGGTTTAGCCGAACGTTTACAGACCTCTCTCAGCCACGCTACACAAGAGCAAGAGCTGAAAGGTGAGCCCGCGGTACTATTGACCTCTGGCGTGTTGCGTTCGACTCTGGCTAAGTTCGTGAAGAACACGATCCCAAGCTTGCGAGTCTTGTCTTACCAAGAAATACCGGACGAAAAGCAGATACGTATAGTACAAGCTGTTGGTAATTAAGTCGCCTAATTAGAACGGACAATCGAATTGAAAATTAAACGATTTTTTGCAAAAGATATGCGAACGGCTCTGCTCCAAGTTAAAGAAGAACTTGGTTCAGAAGCGGTGATCATGTCTAACAAAAAGGTCGCAGGTGGCGTGGAAATTGTTGCCGCTATTGATGGCGAATCCAGCCCGTCGACAGCGAGCCAGAGATTAAATAAACCTCAGCAGCCTGCACAAAGCCAATATACGCAAATGGCCGCGCCCGCAGCTCCTGCTGGGCGACGTCAACTAGACGATGACAAGGTTAGCCTACAGTCGAATGTTGAAGGTGGACGCTCAATGACTAAGCGCTTTGCGAATATGCTTAAGCAATACAGTCATGGCGCCGATGATGAGCCACAGCATCGTGCAGAAAATGAAGATTCATTGTCAGCATTGCTCAATCGCCAATCAAGCACGGGCCATAAGCCTCATAGTCATCAGACTCAAAGCAATTTGCAGTCTCATGGCCATCAGCAATCTCACGGTAACCAACAGTCTCACGGAAATCTTGATTCTGCATTTGCTCGTGAAACGGGTTTGTCTAAGTTGATTGCTGAAGACCGCAGAGTAGAGCGCCCGACACCTCGCTTGGATCCTACCCGTTATGATCGTGGTCGAGAGAACACTCAGTCCAAAGGTTCTGATACTGAAATGGAAACGATGCGCGAAGAGATGACCTCAATTCGTCGTCTGTTAGAGCATCAAGTTTCTGGGTTGATGTGGCAAGAAGTTGAGCGCCGTGAACCACTGAGAGCCATGCTTATTAAGCGCCTTGAACGTATGGGTGTATCTGCAGAGCTTGCCGATCAAATGGCTTGCTACATTCCTGAAGATACTAAACCTGCACGTGCATGGAAGGCTCTGTTAGCTCTGGTTGCTGACCAAATCTCCGTTACACAAAAAGATATTTTAAAACGCGGCGGTATTGTGGCTCTACTTGGCCCAACCGGCGTGGGTAAAACAACGACTGTTGCAAAGCTAGCTGCACGTGCTGCCATGGAATATGGCGCTGATAACGTCGCACTAGTGACAACTGACACATATCGTATAGGTGCACATGAGCAGTTATCGATCTACGGCCGAATTATGGGTTGTCCTGTAAGAGTTGCTAAAGATTCTAGCGAACTGGCCGATGTAATATATCAGTTACGTAATCGTCGCCTGATTCTGGTCGATACTGCAGGCATGGGACAACGAGATGTTCGCCTATCTGAGCAGTTAGACACATTGATGCAAGAGAGTGGTTCCGTTATCAATAGCTACCTTGTGTTGCCTGCAACCGCGCAACGCAAAGTGCTGCAAGAAACAATTGAACACTTTAGAAGAATCCCGTTGTCGGGATGCATCATGACTAAGCTGGATGAATCCCTAAGTCTAGGTGAATTCATCAGTGTCGTAATACAAAATGCATTACCAGTTGCTTACATAGCAAATGGTCAACGAGTTCCTGAAGATATCGTTATAGCTCAGCCAAAGTACATGATTGCTAAGGCTAATGAGCTATTAGAAAAATCTACAGAGAATGAACCTCATTACTGGAATAGCGATTCTGAAGGGCTCTAGGCGGCGGATAAATATGAATGAAAATATGATACATGACCAAGCTAGCGGCCTCCGTCGCTTAACCAAGCCTTCACTCACAAAAGTTATCGCTGTAACCGGTGGTAAGGGAGGCGTTGGTAAATCTAATGTGACGTTAGGTATGGCTATTTGCATGGCGCGCCAAGGCAAAAAAGTCATGGTGCTAGATGCCGATTTAGGACTAGCGAACGTCGATATCATGCTAGGTATTCGTTCTAAACGAAACCTTGGGCATGTGTTGGCTGGCGAATGTGAACTTAAGGATGCGATTGTCGAAGGGCCGCACGGAATTAAAATTATTCCAGCGACATCGGGCACTCAAAGCATGACTGAACTATCACACGCACAGCATGCTGGTTTGATTCGCGCATTCGGTTCGCTTGAAGACGAGATGGATATCTTGTTGGTTGATACCGCAGCCGGTATTTCGGACATGGTGATCAGCTTCTCAAGAGCGGCGCAAGACGTGGTTGTCGTGGTATGTGATGAACCTACCTCGATCACGGATGCATATGCTTTGATTAAGCTTTTAAGCAGAGAACACCAAGTTCAGCGATTCAAAGTTGTTGCAAATATGGTCAGAAGCTACCGCGAAGGCCGAGAATTATTTGCAAAGTTGACTTTGGTCACAGAGCGCTTCTTGAATGTGAGCCTCGAACTCGTAGCATGTATTCCTTTAGATGATAAAGTACGTCAATCAGTCAAGAGACAGAAAATCGTAGTCGATGCGTTTCCTCGCTCTCCAGCTGCATTGGCAATCAGCTCTTTGGCTAACAAAGCCTTGACCTGGCCAATACCAAAAACACCGAGCGGACACTTGGAGTTCTTTGTTGAAAGGCTGCTGAATCGTACTGAATTTATAGAGGAACCATTTGGTGAATAAAGCGCTTACTTACGACCAACACGCTAATCACAATAGCCAACAGGCTTTTTTTGAGAAGTACTCTGTGTTGGTTAAACGTATCGCTCATCACTTGTTGGGGCGATTACCGCCTAATGTATTGGTTGATGACTTAATTCAAGCTGGCATGATCGGCTTGATTGAAGCGCAACAAAACTATGATGGTACCAAAGGCGCAAGCTTTGAGACGTATGCTGGTATTCGGATTCGCGGGGCAATGTTGGATGACATTCGCCGTGGGGACTGGGTGCCGAGATCGGTTCATAAGAACAATCGAGAAATCAGCAGTGCAATTGCGGAATTAGAGGGTATCCTCAACCGCGACCCGAGTGATGCCGAAGTGGCAAAACACATGGGGCTCAGTTTAGAGCAGTATCACAGTGCTTTAACTGACATTAATTGCTCAAGACTGGTTGGAATTGAAGATTTAGGCGTCTCAGATGATGTAATATCTCCGAATGAAGACTCTCAAGATAATACGCCTTTTCAAGGGGTTGCTGATGAGTCATTCCGCCAAGCTTTGATCGATTCGATAAAACAACTTCCGGAAAGGGAAGGCCTTGTGCTTTCGCTTTATTACGACGAAGAGCTCAATTTAAAAGAGATTGGGGAAGTGTTAGGTGTCAGCGAATCTCGTGTCAGCCAAATACTGAGCCAATCTATGCAGCGTTTACGCACTAAGTTAAGTGCTTGGACACAGAACGACTAACAACACTGATCCTATTCAGTGGAGGCTAATTTGAACAAAAACATGAAAATTCTCATTGTTGATGATTTTTCAACGATGCGCCGAATTGTTAAAAACCTACTTCGCGATTTAGGTTTCAACAACACTCAAGAAGCAGATGATGGCTTGACCGCGTTACCTATGCTGAAAAAAGGCGAATTTGATTTCGTGGTAACTGACTGGAACATGCCAGGCATGCAAGGGATTGACCTGCTTAAACACATTCGCGCAGACGCAGAACTTAAGCACCTTCCAGTGCTTATGATCACAGCTGAAGCGAAGCGTGAGCAGATCATCGAAGCTGCGCAAGCGGGTGTT
This sequence comes from Vibrio sp. 10N.261.51.A4, assembly GCF_041471945.1. Classification (NCBI taxonomy): domain Bacteria; kingdom Pseudomonadati; phylum Pseudomonadota; class Gammaproteobacteria; order Vibrionales; family Vibrionaceae; genus Vibrio; species Vibrio sp. 10N.261.51.A4. Next base: position 41,903 of record NZ_JBFRPJ010000081.1, on the reverse strand, counting down.
AATGGTTACATTGTGAAGCCTTTCACTGCCGCAACGCTGAAAGAGAAACTTGATAAGATTTTTGATCGCTTATAAGCATCAATAAATTTAGGCACTTCTAGGTAAACACTGACTGATAAGTTATCTGTTTATCTCGATAGCCTAAGCGCACAAAGTATGCGGAGTAAGGCCGAATTCAGGATGATTTCATTAGAACAAGCAAAAAAATTAGTAGAGCTGCTTGAGAACGATGAGCAGCAAAATGCTGATTCTCTTGTGAGAAGCATTTATGAAGATAACTTTAGTCTTCAAGACAATCCAATGCTTCAAGAAATAGGAAGTCTGACACGCGACCTCCACGACTCTTTGACTCAATTCAATTTCGATGAACGCATCAGCGTTATCGCAAATGACGAAATCCCTGATGCAAGGGATCGCCTTCAGTATGTCATTGATAAAACGGAAGTTGCGGCAAATAAGACGATGGACGCTGTCGATCGCTGTATGCCAATCGCAGACAACCTACACGAGTGTTTACTTCAAGTAAGGCCTCAATGGAATGAACTGATGCATGGCCGCATTGAGCTGGCACAATTTAAAGCTTTATGTCACCGCATTGATGGATTGCTTGTCCAAGTAGAAGGCGACAGTACTGAACTACGCGGACAATTGACTGAAATCTTGATGGCTCAGGATTTCCAAGATTTAACTGGGCAGATAATCAGCAAAGTTATTACCTTGGTGAATGAGGTGGAAGGACGTTTGGTCGAGATTCTCACGGTATTCGGTGCGAATCAAAAAGAGCCAACTCCAGAGTCAGAGAAGAAAGCATCGATTGCGCCTGAAGGTCCAATTATGAACCCAGAAGAGCGCGAAGACGCTGTCGCATCTCAAGATGAAGTCGACGATTTGTTATCCAGTCTTGGATTTTAAAGGTAACGTATGAGCTACGATTTAGACGAAGATATTCTTCAGGACTTTTTAGTCGAAGCAGGAGAGATCCTTGAACTCCTATCAGAACAACTGGTAGAGCTTGAGAATAACCCTGACGACAAAGACCTATTAAATGCTATTTTCCGTGGTTTCCATACAGTAAAAGGTGGTGCTGGTTTCCTAGCATTAACTGAGCTGGTGGATACTTGTCATGGTGCTGAGAATGTGTTCGACATTCTGCGAAACGGCCAACGCAGCGTAACATCAGGTTTGATGGATACCATGCTGCAGGCGCTAGATACAGTCAATGTACAGTTTCGCGCCGTGCAAGATCAGGAACCTTTAGTGCCAGCCGACCAATCTTTATTGGATGAACTTCACCGTCTCTGTAAACCAGAGTCTGCGGATGAAGTGGCACCAGTAGAAGCGCCTGCACCTATTATCCCTGAACCTGTTGTTGCAGCGCCTGAGCCTGTTATTGCTCCGGAACCTACAGCTGAAAGCTCAAACATCAATGCATCTTCAGTCGATGATATCTCTGAAGATGAGTTTGAACGCTTGCTTGATGAGCTTCACGGTAAAGGTGGTTCACCAACAGCGCCTTCTGCACCAACACCGCCGCCAGCACCCGCTGCACCTCAGTCTGTTGCTGACAGTGGTGATATTACTGATGACGAATTTGAAAAGTTATTAGATGAATTGCACGGTGCGGGTAAGAGCCCGACAGCGGCAAGTTCAACGCCTCCTCCACCGCCAACGCCGCCAGCAGCACCTGTTTCGGCGATGTCTGAAGGCGATGATCTGATGACTGACGAAGAGTTCGAGAAGTTACTTGACCAACTACATGGCTCAGGTAATGGACCTTCGATTGAAGAATTGGATGCCGCGACTAAGCCAGCAGAAGTTAAGGCAGTAGCACCTCAAGCTGCGCCTAAACCTGCTGCGCCAGTTGCCGTTAAAGCTGAGCCAAAACCGAGCGCTCCAGCAAAAGCTGAAGTTAAAGTGCCGGCTAAGAAGCAACAAGCTGAAGCGACAGTTCGTGTTGATACATCAACACTGGACACCATCATGAACATGGTGGGTGAACTGGTATTGGTGCGTAACCGACTAGTCAGCCTAGGCCTCAACAGCAACGACGAAGAAATGTCGAAAGCTGTCTCTAACTTAGATGTTGTTACTGCAGACCTTCAAGGTGCGGTAATGAAGACTCGTATGCAGCCGATCAAGAAAGTATTTGGTCGCTTCCCACGAGTTGTCCGTGACCTTGCTCGTAGCTTGAAGAAAGACATCGTTCTTGAAATGCGTGGCGAAGAAACGGACCTTGATAAAAACTTAGTAGAAGCACTTGCTGATCCCCTGATTCACTTGGTGAGAAACTCTGTCGATCATGGTATTGAAATGCCAAACGACCGTGTTGCTGCGGGTAAATCACAAACGGGTAAAGTGATTCTGTCTGCCTCTCAAGAAGGTGACCACATTGAACTGGCTATCGTTGATGACGGTGGCGGTATGGACCCTGATAAGCTTCGTGCTATCGCGGTTAAACGTGGCCTGATGGATGAAGATGCAGCGTCTCGCTTATCAAATAAAGAGTGTTTTAACCTGATTTTTGCTCCTGGCTTCTCAAGCAAAGAGCAGATCTCGGATATCTCTGGTCGTGGTGTGGGTATGGACGTTGTGAAAACAGCGATCAACACACTGAACGGCTCTATTGATATTGATTCAGAAATGGGACAGGGCACCAAGATCACCATCAAGGTTCCACTAACCCTAGCGATTCTACCAACCTTGATGGTCGGTGTTGCAGGTCACCCATTTGCATTGCCATTGGCATCGGTTAACGAGATTTTCCACCTAGATTTAAGCCGCACAAACGTGGTTGATGGTCAGCTGACGATCATCGTTCGCGATAAGTCTATTCCGTTGTTCTACTTGCAAAACTGGCTTGCACCTAAAGCGGGTATTGTTGAACTGCGCAAAGGACACGGCCATGTTGTTATCGTGCAACTTGGTAGCCAACGTGTTGGTTTTGTTGTCGATACGCTGATCGGTCAAGAAGAAGTAGTCATCAAGCCGCTTGATAAGCTTCTGCAAGGCACGCCAGGAATGGCAGGCGCGACAATTACAAGTGACGGACACATTGCATTGATTCTAGATGTGCCGGACTTGTTGAAGCAGTACGCAGCAGCGTCAAGAATTTAATTTAAGGATAAATATGGCGATTAAAGTATTAGTCGTTGATGATTCGAGTTTTTTTCGTCGTCGCGTTAGCGAGATCATCAACTCAGAGGCTCGCCTAGAAGTCATTGATGTTGCAGTAAACGGTAAAGAAGCCGTTGAGAAAGCGAAACAGCTAAGACCTGACGTAATCACTATGGACATTGAAATGCCTGTCATGGACGGTATCACTGCCGTTCGTGAAATCATGGCCGCGTCTCCAACGCCTATTTTGATGTTTTCATCGTTAACGCATGATGGAGCGAGAGCAACGTTAGATGCGTTAGATGCAGGTGCTCTCGACTTCTTACCTAAGAAGTTTGAAGACATTGCACGTAACCGCGACGATGCAGTTGCATTGCTTCAACAGCGTGTGATTCAGATTGCAGCAAAGCGTGCGTTTATGCGCCGTGCTCCTATTACGCCGAGAGCGACAGCAACGACTTCAACATCTACGCTATTGCGCCAGCCGATTTCAACAGCAGCTTCGACTTCGACAGCGAAGCCTGCGGTTGCATCTACGGCGAAATTCAGAGCGTCAGGTAAGAAGTATCAATTAACAGCAATTGGTACGTCGACTGGCGGCCCTGTTGCTCTACAGAAGATTTTGACTCGCATCCCTGCTAACTATCCACACCCAATTGTGTTAGTTCAGCATATGCCAGCAACATTCACAGCGGCTTTTGCGAGCCGATTGAACACCTTGTGTAAGATTGAAGTTCGCGAAGCGCAAGACGGTGATGTGTTAAAACCTGGCGTGGCGTATCTTGCTCCGGGTGGTAAACAGATGATGCTGGATGGCCGCGCAGGGTCTGCACGTCTACGAATTATCGATGGCGGCGACCGCATGAACTACAAGCCTTGTGTGGATGTCACATTTGGCTCTGCAGCGAAGATCTACGGCGACAAAGTGTTGTCTATGATACTGACCGGTATGGGCGCAGATGGTCGAGAAGGTTCGCGTATGTTGAAAACTGCGGGCTCGACGATTTGGGCACAAGACGAAGATAGTTGTGTTGTATATGGTATGCCTCAAGCTGTAGCAAAAGCTGGCATTTCTACTGAAGACCTCCCTCTAGACCGCATCGCGGAAAGGATCTTGGTTGAAGTTGGGTTAGCTTAGGTAAATCGAAATGATTGTTTGGAGTGTTGCAAACCAAAAAGGTGGTGTTGGTAAAACGACCTCGACCGTGACCCTAGCAGGTTTACTTGCGTTGAAGGGGCACCGTGTTCTGTTGGTTGATACTGACCCGCATGCATCACTAACCACCTATCTGGGTTACGACTCAGATACGGTGGAATCGAGTCTGTTTGATCTATTTCAGTTGCGTGAGTTTAGCGCGCCGACAGTAAGACCTTTGATTTTACAAACGGAAGTCGAAGGTATCGATATTATTCCCGCGCACATGTCTTTGGCAACATTAGACCGTGTGATGGGAAATCGAAGCGGTATGGGGTTGATCTTGAAGCGTGCTTTGGCCGCTTTGAAAGACGACTATGACTATGTGCTTATCGATTGTCCGCCGATTTTGGGCGTGATGATGGTCAACGCATTGGCTGCCAGTGACCGTATTTTGATTCCGGTACAGACTGAGTTTTTGGCAATGAAGGGCTTAGAGCGCATGATTCGCACTTTGGCTATCATGCAGAAGTCTCGCAAAACACCGTTTAAGGTGACGATTGTCCCGACGATGTACGACAAGCGAACTAAAGCATCACTGCAAACATTAACTCAGCTAAAAGAAGATTATCCAAATCAAGTTTGGACATCCGCTGTGCCGATAGACACTAAGTTTCGAGATGCTAGCCTAAAGCGCTTACCAGCATCTCATTTTGCATCGGGTAGTCGTGGTGTATTTGCTTACAAGCAGCTGCTTATTTATCTCGAAAGGCTGGCGATAAATGAGCGCGAATAAAGAATCAACAATGGCGCGATCAAGTTTATCAAGTGAACAAGCACTTGATGATTACTTTACTGCGCTGTTAGGTGATGAAATGCTGGATTCTGACGAATTTTTTGTTGACGAGACCAGCGATGAGTCATCATCTGCAGAGCCAGAGCCAGAGCCA
>NZ_JBFRPJ010000081.1:0-35849 GCF_041471945.1 Vibrio sp. 10N.261.51.A4 | reverse complement strand
GCCAGAGCCAGAGCCAGAGCCCAAATATTCGAGTTACTCGACCTATGCCGAGTTGCGAGAAGCTGAATTTGAAGTGCCCAATCTGGAAGATGTTCAAAAATTACTGAGCCGCTTAGAAGCGACGAACGTGGTTGATGAACTGAACCTTGATGAATTAATGGATCAGAACACGCAGAAAATTGCTCAGCAAGCAGACATGCAAATATTTGATGCTGCGGTGGAATCCGTTCAGCTTTCTGTAGAGCCTGAGATTCAAGATTGGAACCTCCCAGAGTCAGATTCATCAATGGTTGTTGATCGACCTGTTGAACGACCAATTGAGCAGCAAGCTGAGTCACCAATAGCTGAAGAGTCTCCAATAGCTGAAGAGTCGCACGTTGAAGCTCAGCAAGACGGAACTCACACTGAAGAGTCAGAAATTGAATCTATCAGTGAGCCCGAGGTTGAGCTTGAAACTCAATCTGGCGGTATTGAGCGGTTTACCTCTTGGGAAACTACGGCTCGAACAGAAGATTTTCAGGTACTGTATTTTGACGTCAACGGGGTAACATTTGCTGTTCCTCTTGATGAGCTTGGTGGTATTCATCGCCTTGAAGAGCTAAGCCATTTGATTGGTAAGCCTGCTTGGTATTTAGGTTTGCAAACAAATCGAGATAGTCAGTTAGATGTGGTCGACACCGCAAAGTGGGTGATGCCTGAGAAACTAACGAATGATGAATACAAAGAAAACTATCAATATATAGTGATGCTGGGCGAAAGCTTATGGGGGCTTGCGGGTACTGAACTTAAAGGTACCGAGCTTCTTAATACAGATAAAGTTCGTTGGCGAGAAATGGCAGGTAAACGCCCATGGCTCGCTGGTATGGTAAAAGAAAAAATGTGTGCTTTGATTCATGTTGAAGCATTGATCGCCATGCTAAACGCAGGGCTAGATGTAAAAGCATTAAGCTAGTAATAAGCATTAGGCTAACAATAAACGCATCAAGTTAATAATAGTGGTCGGTAACGACGGCAAGAGGATTAAATATGTCTCATATGAGTGAAATTGAAGTAAGAAAAGACCCAACCAATGATGAAGTACTTCAATGGGTGACATTCCAGCTAGAAGAAGAAACTTACGGCATTAATGTCATGCAGGTACGTGAAGTACTTCGCTACAGTGAAATTGCTCCAGTACCGGGTGCTCCAGATTACGTTCTAGGTATTATTAACCTGCGTGGTAACGTTGTTACTGTTATCGACACTCGTTCTCGCTTTGGTTTGATGCAAGGTGAAATCACAGACAACACTCGTATCATCGTTATTGAATCTGAGCGTCAAGTCATTGGCATTCTAGTAGACAGCGTTGCTGAAGTGGTTTACCTACGTTCTTCTGAAATCGACACTACTCCAAGTGTTGGTACTGATGAAAGTGCTAAGTTCATCCAAGGTGTAAGTAACCGTGATGGCAAGCTGCTTATCTTAGTAGATCTAAACAAACTACTAAGCGAAGACGAATGGGATGAGATGGCTCACCTGTAATGTTTGAAGCGCTTCCTTTAAGCCCTGTTGCTCTGATTACCGGAGTCGGGGTTTTTACGTTATTCATCGTGATTTTGATTAGCAAAGTAAAACGTGCGATTAAAAAACAGCTCGATCAGTCACGCCTGCAAGTTCGTAACTTGGACAAAGAGCTTCAAAAATCGAGCAAGCAATTGCTTGAGGTTCGCTCTGTCGTGGTTGGCCTTGGTCAGAAAGTGACGGAACAGCAAGATCTAATAAAGCACTTGAATGAACGCATTGTAGAGCTGGAACATGTTGATACCGATGGGCGCTTGTACACGCGTGCAACGAAGATGGTTCAGCTTGGTGCAGGGATAAACGAACTGATCGAAGAGTGTGAATTACCTAAAGCTGAAGCTGAGCTGATGATGTCTCTGCAGAATAAGCTCGCGGGTAAGGAAAAAATTCCTTCGCTAAGAAGTAACCCTTCATCGTACGATGAACAGCCAGATGCATCTCATAAGCGCAGAGACCCAACTCGACGTCGTTAAATTGAGCGCTCGCTGCGTATTGAGTAATTGATGTTTATCGTGCACTCCTCTTAAAAGAAGCTTCGGCTTCTTTTTTTGTGCCTGACAGCTCTATATAGAACGATGTTTATAAGTGCTTGTATCTAAGGCAATATCTTGTTTGTTGATGAAAATGTGTAAATTGTGATGCGGTGGTAACAGTTTCTTACGGAGTTTGTTCTATCGAAAACGCCTAGTCCTGTTTTGTCACCATATTGGTGTGCTACTATAGCCCTTTCATTACTCGACTAAATTTACCTATGCTTGAAGTCTCAAATTTAACTGCTATTCGTGACGACAGGGTTCTATTTGAATCGTTGTCTTTTCAATTGAAACCCGGTGAGCTGGTTCAAGTTGAAGGTCGTAACGGTACTGGGAAAACGACACTCCTTAGGATTATCACCGGCTTAGGTGATCGTGATGAAGGCACTATCTCTTGGGATGGTGAGTCCATTGAAACGAGTCGAGATGTGTATCACCAAAATTTGCTTTTTCTTGGTCACCAAACTGGCGTAAAACGCGAGCTTAGTGCCTATGAAAACCTGAGCTTCTATCAATCGATTCACAGCAGTGGAACGAGTAAAGAAGAACTTTACAATGCATTGGCTCAAGTCGGCCTTGCTGGACGAGAAGACGTGCCTGCAGGTCAACTTTCGGCGGGTCAACAGCGCCGTGTAGCATTGGCTCGTCTGTGGTTAAGTAAGCAAATGTTGTGGATTCTAGATGAACCGCTGACTGCCATTGATAAGCAGGGCGTTAAAGTTCTTGAGTCTCTTTTTTCTCAGCATGCAGACAACGGTGGCATTGTGTTATTAACCACACACCAAGACATGTTTGCTGATAGCCCGAAACTAAGAAAAATAAAGTTGGGTGAGTAATATGATCTCTTCAATGACCACGATTATCCGACGCGAACTGCTTATCGCGTTTCGACGTCAAGCGGATATCTTTAACCCTTTGTGGTTCTTCATCATTGTTATCACGCTTTTCCCTTTGAGTATTGGCCCAGAGCCAAACCTACTTGCGCGTATTGCTGCGGGTATTGTTTGGGTGGCCGCTTTGCTCTCTGCATTGCTCTCTTTAGAGCGTCTTTTCCGTGATGATTTTCAAGATGGCGCCCTTGAACAGATGATGCTGATGCCAATCCCGTTGCAGTTGGTAGTATTGTCCAAAGTCATAGCACACTGGTTGTTGACCGGGTTACCATTGATTTTAATCAGCCCATTATTGGCTGTTTTGTTGTCTTTAGATTTTGATACATGGCTCTCAGTTGTGTTGACCTTGCTGGTAGGAACACCCGCATTGAGTTTTATTGGTGCGATTGGTGTTGCGTTAACCGTTGGGTTACAGAAGGGCGGAGTCCTGTTAAGCCTGTTAATCTTGCCGCTTTACATCCCCATTTTAATCTTCGCGACGTCAGCAATTGACGCTGCGGCTTTGGGCGTTGCATACAACGGTCAATTGGCGGTGCTTGGGGCAATGTTAATGGGTGCGATGACTATGACGCCTTTTGCGATCAGTGCCGCACTTAGAGTAAGTGTGAACTGATTGGGGTTCCGTTATCGTATAGCCAATGTGAACCAAATGTGTCGATTGGACTCATAGAGTCAATAAAACTGAAAGCAAGACAAATAAAATTATTATAATTATAGCTTTAATAGCTGTAAGCAATATGAAGTAAGAGTGAGATTACAACATGTGGAAATGGCTCCATCCCTATGCCAAAGCAGAAACCTCTTATCAGCTTGCTGGTAAACTTTTGCCATGGTTTTCGATCCTAGCGCTATTGTGTCTATCCGTCGGTACCGTGTGGGGGCTTGCATTTGCGCCTTCTGATTACCAACAAGGCGATAGCTTCCGTATCATCTACATCCATGTTCCGTCTGCAATCTGGTCGATGGGCGTTTACATGTCGATGGCGATTGCTGCCTTTATCGGTTTGGTATGGCAGGTAAGGCTATCAGACATGGCCGCACTGGCGATGGCACCGATTGGCGCTGTGTTTACCTTCATTGCGTTACTAACTGGCGCAGTTTGGGGTAAACCAATGTGGGGTGCTTGGTGGGTTTGGGATGCGCGTTTAACCTCAGAGCTGATTCTTCTATTCCTATACTTGGGTGTGATCGCACTACACCACGCTTTTGACGACCAAAAAACAGCAGCGAAAGCGGCGGGTATCTTGGCTATCGTAGGCGTGATTAACCTCCCTATCATTCACTTCTCTGTAGAGTGGTGGAATACACTTCATCAAGGCGCGACCATTACTAAGTTCGCAAAACCTTCGATCTCAAGTGACATGCTATGGCCGCTTCTTCTTAACATCTTCGGCTTCGCTTTCTTCTTTGGCGCTTTAACCATGATTCGTTTCCGTAACGAAATCATCAGTAAAGAAAGCCATCGTCCATGGGTTCGCAAGCTTGCGGCTGATAAAGCGTAGTAGGGTAGGTATTTATGTATTTTGAATCTTTGAGTGATTTCTTTGCCATGGGCGGTTATGCATCATACGTATGGAGTGCATTTGGAATCACATTTCTCTCGATGATTATCTTACTGGTGGTAAGCGTTCGTCGTGGTAAGCAATTACTAACTGAAGTACAAGCTAAGGTTGATCGCCAAGCTCGTATCGATGCAGCAAAAAATATGGAGAACACTCTATGAACCCAAGACGCAAAAAGAGGCTGGGCATTGTCTTAGCGATCTTTTTTGGTATCAGTGCAACTGTTGGATTAATGGTTTACGCACTTAACCAGAACATGGATCTGTTCTACACACCAACTGAACTTGTTAATGGTAAAGATGGTAAAAAACCAGAGGTTGGCCAACGCCTACGTATTGGTGGCATGGTTGTCGTAGGCTCTGTAAGCCGTGACAACGAATCACTACGAGTAAGCTTTGATTTGGCAGATGTAGGCCCTAAAGTAACGATTCTATACGATGGCATCCTTCCTGATCTTTTCCGTGAAGGCCAAGGTATTGTTGCTCAGGGTGTGCTTAAAAATGCAACGACAATCGAAGCGTTTGAGGTGTTGGCAAAGCACGATGAAGAGTACATGCCTTCTGAAGTTGCGGAAGCAATGAAGAAAACCCATGAGCCTTTGCAATACACGACTGAACAAAAAGAAGGAAATGCTCAATGATAGCCGAGATCGGCCATTTTGCGATGATCCTGTCCTTGGGACTTGCATTGCTGCTAAGCGTGCTCCCATTGTATGGAGCCGCTCGAAATAACACATTATTGATGAACAGCGCACGACCGTTGTCGTGGGGTATGTTCGGATTCTTAGCGATTTCGTTCTTTATCTTGTGTTACGCGTTCTACACCAATGATTTTACGATTCAATACGTAGCAAGTAACTCGAATAGCCAACTGCCTTGGTACTACCGAATTACGGCGGTTTGGGGCGCTCACGAAGGTTCATTACTGCTTTGGGTTCTTATCCAAGCGGGTTGGACAGTTGCAGTAGCGACGTTTAGCCGTGGTATGCCTCAAGAGTCTGTGGCTCGCGTACTGGCTATCATGGGTTTGATTACTGTCGGCTTCTTGCTGTTCATTATCGTAACGTCTAACCCGTTCCTACGTACATTGCCTTTCTTCCCTGTAGATGGCCGCGACTTGAACCCACTACTGCAAGACCCGGGTTTGATTATTCACCCGCCAATGCTTTACATGGGTTATGTAGGTTTCTCGGTAGCGTTCTCTTTCGCCATCGCTTCTCTAATGAGTGGTCGTTTAGATACGGCATGGGCTCGTTGGTCGCGTCCTTGGACAATCGCAGCTTGGTTATTCCTAACGGTAGGTATCGCACTAGGTTCATGGTGGGCTTACTACGAACTTGGCTGGGGTGGCTGGTGGTTCTGGGATCCAGTAGAAAACGCTTCATTCATGCCTTGGTTGGCTGGTACTGCTCTAATGCACTCACTAGCGGTAACTGAGAAGCGTGGCACATTTAAAGCTTGGACAGTACTGCTGGCTATCTCCGCATTCTCGCTAAGCTTACTAGGGACATTCTTAGTTCGTTCGGGCATCTTGGTATCGGTTCACGCATTCGCGTCGGATCCTGCTCGTGGTATGTTTATTCTAGGTTTCCTAGTCTTTGTTATCGGTGGTTCACTGCTGTTGTTTGCTATTAAAGGCGCGTCGGTTCGTGTTCGCGGTAACTTCGATCTGGTTTCTCGTGAAAACGCACTGCTTGGTAACAACATCTTACTGATTGCAGCGCTTGTCGTTGTGTTAGTAGGTACGCTACTGCCATTAGTTCACAAACAGTTAGGCTTGGGCTCGGTATCTATCGGTGCACCATTCTTTGATATGTTGTTCTTCTGGTTAATGATCCCGTTCTCGTTCCTGCTTGGTATCGGTCCTCTGATCCGATGGAAACGTGACAACCTGTCTAAGCTTGTTAAACCAATGCTGATTTCAGGTGCACTCTCACTTGGCTTGAGTGCGCTAATGGTTGCTCTACTGGCTGACCGCTTCAGTGGTACTGCGTTTGCTGGTTGGGTAATGGCGTTCTGGATCATCTTCATGCACGGCTTTGAGCTGCATGAGCGTGCGACTCACCGTCATACATTCTTGAAAGGTCTAACTAAGCTACCTCGTAGCCACTGGGCAATGATGTGTGGTCACATAGGTTTAGCCGTGACAGTGATTGGTATCGCGATGGTGCAAAACTACAGCATCGAACGTGATGTACGTCTGGCGCCAGGTGAAAGCTACCAGCTTGAAGAATACAGCTTCCTGTTTACAGGGGTTCGTGACAAAGATGGTCCTAACTACGATGGTTACATTGCTGACTTTGAAATTACTAAAGAAGGCAAATACATCAACACGCTTCACGCTGAAAAACGTTTCTACACCACAGCTAAGTCTATGATGACAGAAGCAGCGATTGACCGTGGCGTAACGCGCGACCTTTACATTGCAATGGGTGAACGTTTAGACGACAACAAATCTTGGGCTGTACGTATCTACTACAAACCATTTGTACGTTGGATCTGGGCAGGTTCTTTGATTATGTCGATTGGTGGCGCTATTGCTATCAGTGACCGTCGTTACCGTTTCCGTAAGCCAATGAAAAAGTCGGCTGAAGAGCAGGAGGCTTAATTCGAATGAACAAGAAGATTTTATTCATTCCATTGATTGCGTTCATGGTTCTAGCTGGAATCTTTGCAACGCAATTAATGCGCAACCAGTCGGGCGATGACCCAACTAAGCTAGAATCCGTATTGATTGGTAAGCCTGTTCCTGAGTTTGGTCTAGAAGACTTAGAACAACCAGGTAAGTTTCATGATCAAGCGATCTTTAAAGGCGAGCCACTGCTTCTTAACGTGTGGGCGACTTGGTGTCCTACTTGTTATGCAGAGCACTCTTACCTGAACAAGCTTGCGGATCAAGGCGTTAAGATCATTGGTCTTAACTACAAAGATGATCGCAACAAAGCGGTTGGTTGGCTAAAAGAGTTGGGTAACCCGTACCTAATTAGCCTGTTTGATGGTAATGGCATGCTAGGCCTTGACCTTGGCGTGTATGGCGCGCCTGAAACTTTCCTAATCGATGCTAACGGCGTAGTTCGCTACCGCCATGTTGGTGACGTGAACCCAACCAACTGGGCATCGACGCTTGAGCCGATGTATCAAGAGTTGTTGGAGGAATCGAAATGATTAGAAAGGCACTGATTACTCTATTCGCTACGTTCGCAATTTCAGCGACTGTTTCTGCTGCGCCTATCGAGTTCCATGAATTTGATACCGTGGATCAAGAACAGCAGTTTAAAGAGTTGAGTAATACGCTACGTTGCCCTAAATGTCAGAACAACACGATTGGTGATTCGAATGCTGAGCTAGCGGTCGACTTACGCCAAAAAGTGTACGAGATGACAAAAGACGGCAAGTCTGAGCAAGAAATTATTGATTACATGATTGCTCGTTACGGTAATTTTGTAACGTACAACCCGCCACTGACCTTAGCTACATCGATCCTTTGGATTGGTCCGTTTGCGGTTGTTGTGTTTGGATTTGGTTTGATTATTTTACGAAGCAGAAAGTCAAAATCAAAAGCAGCAGTAGAGTCAGATAAAGACTGGGATGCAGACAAAGAAGCTCGCTTAAAAGCGTTACTCGATGAAGAGAACGACGGAGATAAGAAGTAATGACTCTATTTTGGATTTCTACCATTATCCTTTCGCTAGCGGCAATTTTATTAATTGTTCTGCCTTTCATTAACAAGAAGGCAAACAATGACGAGATGCTTCGCGACGAGTTGAATAAAGCGTTCTATAAAGACCGTCTTGTCGAGTTAGAAGTAGAAGCAGAGGAAGGTCTTGTTGATAACCAACAAGAACTGATCGCTGATTTGAAACAGTCTCTGCTTGATGATGTTCCTGCACAAGAAGAGATGAAGAAAACTCAAATCTCTACGCTTGGTGTGGTTGTACCGTCGATCATTCTTGTCGTGGCTGTGACTTATGGTATGTACTTTAAGTTCGGTGCATTGGACAAAGTTCAACACTGGCAAGAAGTGAGCTCGAACCTTCCTGAGTTGTCTAAAAAGCTAATGTCATCGGAAGGTGGTGCACTAACGGATGATGAACTGGAAGATTTGACTCTGGCGCTTCGTACTCGTCTGCATTACCAACCAAAAGATTCAACAGGTTGGTTACTACTCGGTCGTATTGCACTGGCTAACCGTGATGCTGAAACAGCAAAAGATTCTATGGAGCGAGCTTACAAGCTTGAACCTAAGAATGAAGATGTTCAGTTAGGTTTCGCACAAGCACTGATGCTTTCTCCTGATGAAGCTGATCAAAACCAAGCTCGTTTGATTTTGAGCCGTTTGATTCAAAACGATTACGTTGACCTTCGTGTGTTCTCACTGCTTGCGTTTGATGCGTTTGAGCGTCAAGACTACCCAGGTGCGGTGAAGTACTGGAGCATCATGCAGCAGATGATTGGTCCACAAGACAGTCGCTATGAAATGCTTTCGCGCAGTATTGAAAGTGCTCAGAAGAAAATGGGCGACAATATGGGTGTCGACCAAGGTAAGACTGTTGCTGTAACGCTCGATCTATCTGCAGACGTGAATGCTGACCCTAACTCAGTGTTAATTGTTTCAGTACACAGAGCAGATGGTTCTCCAATGCCTATCGCAGCCGCTCGTTACCCACTAGGGACTTTCCCTCGTACTGTTGTTCTAGATGACGGCAACAGCATGCTGGAAGGACAAGAGCTGTCTAGCCTTGAAACTCTGATGGTTAGAGCTAGGCTTGATACAGACGGCAACGTTTCAACTCGCGAAGGCGATTGGTACGGTGAAAGTGAAGTGGTTGAACTGGGTGCTCCAGTTACCATTGATATCAATAAGCAATATTAATCATCACTTTGCATAGGTGTTAGCTATTCCGATTTGCAGATAAACGGTATAGACTTAGCCAAACAATTGAGGCCAGCGATTGCTGGCCTTTTTTATTATTTGAATTCCTTATGGAAAAGGTGATATGTCTGTCAGTGTTTTAAGACTCTCGAGTTTACTTTTTATCGCAAGCTTAACGGTTGGGTGTTCAAGCGCGCCGGACGAAAGTGTTGACGATGATAACCTCGAAACCTCTGAATACGTCGAAGAGTCCCACCCCAATGATCCTTTTGAAGGTTTCAACCGAGCGATGTGGGATATCAACTACGAATATCTAGATCCTTACTTAGTTCGCCCTGTTTCCCTCGCTTATGTTGACTACACCCCTGTGCCAGTGCGTTCTGGTATCTCCAATTTCCTAGCCAACTTAGACGAACCATCAAGCATGGTGAATAACCTTATTATGGGCAATGGTGAAAAAGCACTCGACCATTTCAATCGTTTTTGGATTAACTCAACGATTGGTTTGTTAGGCTTAATCGATATTGCTAGCGAAGCTGGGATCACCAAGTACGATGATAAGTCGTTCTCTGATGCGATTGGTCATTACGGGGTAGGGAATGGTCCGTACTTCATGGTACCGGGTTATGGTCCACTAACAACTCGAGAAGTGACTGAAACCGTCGATGGTATGTATGTGCCTCTGTCGTTCTTGAATTTCTGGGCTAGCTTAGGCAAGTGGGCATTTGAAGGCATGGAAACACGTGCTCAGTTAGTATCACAAGAAGCGCTGTTGGATAGCTCTCCTGATCCATATGCATTAACGCGTGATGTTTACATTCAACGTCGTGATTTCAAAGCCGAGATTGAACCTGAAGAGGTCGACCTTGAAGAAGAAGATTTCATCGATGGTTATCTAGAAGATTACTAGAAACACGATTTAGAAAACCGATAAAAGACAGGCTCGATGTTGATGCAACATCGAGCCTTTTTAATATTTTCTACTTTTAGGGCGGTAGATTAGAAGCGGTAGTTCGCTTGGATGCCCACTAACCAGATGCTACCAGTCACTTCACCTTCGAAGTCACCACCAAATGGCGCAGAACTTGCGTCATCTTCAACCATTTTTGCGTCTTTCGCTAGGATGTAAGTGAAACCAGCGTCTAGTGTTAGTTGCTCAGACCATTGGTAGCCAGCACCAATACTCAACCAAGTGCGGTCTGTTTCCGGAATCGTCGCAGTACGGTGTTCATCGCTTACCGCTGAAGTGTCGTACGCAATACCAGAGCGCAGAGCTAACTTAGGTGTCATTTGGTAAGTTGTACCGATCGCAAAGCGGTAGTTGTCTTCCCAGTTCTCTTGCTTGATATCTTGAGTTCGAGCAGGACCGAATTCAGGGATGTCAGCTACTAGTTCTTCAAAGCTACTCCAATTAGTCCAGTTAACGCTCGCATGTACAGCGACTTTATCTGATAGTTGATGGAAGCTTGCAAGCTCGGCGGTTGCTGGCAATGCAAGTTGCATTGAGCCGTTATATTTTGACTTCACAGGAGTACCTAAAGCGCCAGCAACAGCATCAAAAGCGACACCATTTGCGTGGCCCTCAAGCGTTAGGTCTACTTCTGACTTGTAGGTAAAACCAAGGCGGTTGTTTTCATTGATCTGCCAAGCGGTACCAACTTGCCAGCCCCACGCTGTGTCATCACCTTCCATGTATTTTAAAGCTGTACCTTGAGGCATAGGAACTAGAGAGTTAACTGTAGATACCGCTCCAAAGCTACCTTCAGCCATGATGTAACGAATACCACCACCAATAGATACGCTTTCAAGTACTTGGTAAGCCGCGTTTAGGTTTAGCTCCATCGTAGTAACACTTGCTTCGTTACCGTGGTTTGCGCCACCAAAGTCTTTACCTAGGTCTGTTTCCATACCGTAGTTAGTGCCAGCAGCAAAGCCTAATGCGAACTTGTCGTTGTACTTATGAGAAACATAAAAGTTTGGGATTACTGCACTGTGCGCAAAATCGCTAGAATTTGACGAAGTAGATTGTCCCATCATGGACGTAGAAGTACCGTCGATATCGATGTTAGGGTCAACATAGATAGCACCAACAGAAACCTGAGTACCTTCTAGGTAAGTCAGCATGGCAGGGTTACGCCATTGTGCGTCTGCGCCGTCAGCCATTGCAGCTTCACCAGCGTATGCGCGGCCAAGGCCTGTTGCTGAGTATTCTGCTAGTTGAAAACCTGCCGCGTGAGTGACGGTAGAAGTCGAAAGTAGTCCAACTGCCACTGCAGCAGATAGAAGAGTCTTATTCATTTTCATTATTATGTTCGCTGAATCATAAGTATTTAGTGGCGTGATTCTACGTTTAGAGTCATTACTTTAAAAATGAAATTCGAATAAAACAGTGTTTTAGGGATTTAATGAGTAAATGTGTTTAATTATTAGAGAAATAATCTAAATGTTTCTGCTGTGTTGCGAAGTTTGAGCGTACACTTGTAGTCATATATTGACCTTGCAGGCTACAGTTGTAAGCTTAAATTGATGTAGGTCAATGGTTTAGGTAATAAAAAAGGGTCGCATTATGCGACCCTTTGGAGATTACTTATTAGCTTATATTAGAAGCTACGGCTGTACTGCAGACCCAGTAGGATTGCATCAGCATGTGTCGTACCAGTAATTGATGAAAGGTATTGTGGTTGACCTGGTGCACCAAAGAATGGGTTTTCAGTCTTCTCTTCTACGTCAACATCATCACCCATTAGGTAAGTGAAACCAAAGTCGATGTTCGACTTTTCGTCTAGGTGATATGTGAAGCCTGCAGAGAACCATTGACGATCTGAGTCTGGAACTGAAATTGAAGTTAGCTCATCCTGTGCGCTTGTGTCGTACATGTAACCCGCACGTAATGTCCAAGTTTGGTTTAGGTAGTATGTACCACCGATGGCATAGTGCATACCGTTTTGCCATTCGTAGTCATTCAATACGCCAGCATCTTTAGCTTCTAGCTTGTCAAAAGAGCTCCAGCCGATCCATTGAACAGAGTAGTGTACTGCAAATTTTGTATCTTCAATGCGGTGGTAACCAGAGAACTCAAGAAGATCTGGTAAAGGCATGTACAACGTGTCGTCTTTGTACTCAGTACCTAAGTAAGAGATATCGCCTTCAGCTTCTAGCTTCGGAGAGTAATGATAAGCTAGACCGAAACGGTTGTTCTTATCTAGCTCAAATACGGTACCTAAGTTAAAGCCTAGAGCCCAACCATCTGCATCGACATTTAAAGCATCGCCTTGCATGCCCAGAGGGTTTGGTCGCTGAAGCTCGCCTTTTCCGTAAATTAGGTCAAGGCCAGCACCAAAGCTCCATTGTTCGTTCAGACGGTATGAACCAGCAAGGCCAAAGTTAACACTTTGTACATCTGTTAGACCGCCATACTCGTTACCAGCGTAATCTGAAGAGAACTCAGTTTTAGTGCCGAAGTTAGAGTAAGCGTTGATACCCCATGCAAACTTGTCATTAACAGGAACAATAAGGTGGATGTTTGGAGCGATAGAAGTATCACCAGCATCATCGTAGTTTGCATTTGAAGACAAAGGAGAAGAAACTCCACCTGGATTGTAGCTAGCGTCTTTAACTTCAATCATAGAAGTGATGCTTTCAAAACCAAGAGATAGTTCAGTTTTGTCAAACAGTGCCATTGCTGCAGGGTTACGTGCCATTACTGACGCGTTATCTGCGATTACTGCATCACCAGCGAAAGCACGGCCGATGCCGGTTGCTGATTGTGCGTTAAGTTGGAAACCTGCTGCCATCGCTTGCGAAGACGCCAGTGTAATTGTTACTGCTAAAAGAGACTTTTTAAACAGACGCGTGTTGTTGGTAGTCATTCATTTATTCCTTTATATATCCGCCTCTACAGGGCGATTAATTTGAGCAATTGCTCAATGGTGGCTGATCCTATTCGCAAGTATACGATATACAAATCCGACCATTGGGAATTTTGAGTGGAAAATTATGGAAATGACGCCTATCTGGCACGAAAATGGTGCGAAATGCTGATTTTTAGAGTTTTAACTCTAGAGGTATTGATGGTGTGAATGGTTTTCTGATTTATTTATAAATAAAGCCCAGCGATATCAGTAATATAATTGCTGGGCCTTTTGTGACGGGGCTTTAAGAGTGAATTAGCTCATTGGTTTGATCATTTTTGTCAGCTTTTCAGCGATTTTGGAAACATCCTCACCATTTTCACCAACCAGGATTAAGCTGCTGCCATCGACGGGTGTTACCGAGCCGGACATGCCTTTTTCATCAAAGTCGATAGACTTGTCAGTCGGAATTCCAGTTAAAAACAGAGTGACCTTGCCTTTTGCGCCTTGGAAGACCATATGTACCGCGTTGGATTTACCAAAGCCACAGTGGTTTAGGTAATAAACGTGGTAAGGGAAAGCGTCATCAAACTGAAAAGCAAATGGATTCATTTTTGCATTGATCTGCTGCGATGTGACCTGTTCATCGATGTTACTAACAAAGCTCTTCTCATCAACAACATGCTTCATCGCCGTATCAACTAAACTCGCTTGCGCAGGTGAAACGAATGCATTTCCCCAATTCACTTGGCCAACTAATAAACCAGCAACAAACGCCACCGAGGCAGCCATTGCCATTGCTCGTCTCGCAAACGTAGGCCTTACTATTTTGCTCTCTTCGCTTGAGGTCTGATTGAACAGAATACGATCAGCAAGATCGTCTGGCACATCCACATTCATTGCAGAGTGGATCTGTTTATCAAGCGCTAGTACATCGTCTAAGAAGTTACTATTGGCTTCGCTATTCGCGGTCGCATCAACAATATCTTGTGTACGTTGTTTAGGTTCCGACAATACACGACGACGAAATTCCAAATCATCCATTATGTTGCCCCCTCTCTGCCTCTTCTGTATCCAACAGCTCTTTCAACTGATTTCGAGCTCTGAATAAACGTGTCATCACCGTGTTTTTGTTGAGATCGAGAATATCGGCAATCTCATCACCACTAAAACCACCAATCACTTGCAAGAAGAGAGGTTCACGGTAATCAATTTCAAGTTTCATGATCTGGGCTTGCAACCACTGATGCTGATGGTGCGGGTCATCACTGACACTAGCATCGTTACCGTGATCGTCGATATCAACCAGATCAAACTGTTTGCGTTCAAAACGTCGAGCGTTCTCGCGTCTCAAGATGGTAATCAGCCAAGATTTAGCGGCTTTTTCATCTTGAAGGCTATCGAGTGACTTCCATGCACGAAGGCAAGTTTCTTGAACTAAGTCTTCGGCAATGCTTTTGTCTTTGCATAACCAATAGGCGTAGCGAAAGAGGTCACGATGATAGGCACGCACGAGTGCTTCGTATTTTCTTTGTTTGTCCATATCAGAGTTGACCGGACGCTTGGCTGTTTTCTTTCCAAATATTTTTATTATTGACACACGAGCCTCCATAATTGCTCTGCGTATAGCTGTCCTCTATACGTTGTGCTTCGTTTTTTATATTTTTAGAGCTAACGATCGGCAGGAAATCGTAAAATCACATTAAAATTGATCTACTTCAAAATTTAAGGCCTCGAACCCGTTATAGTACACCTTGTCGTCTAGTTAGTCATTCGTGGCTAGCATGTTGAGCAAGACGACACTTCCTTTTGAAGGCTGACTTTACTTTCTCCTAATCAGGAAACTGATTATTTCAATTGGCGCTAAGTTAATTGCTTTATATACATTCCGACCACACAGCTTTGTGTGGTTTTTTTTTGCCTCAAGAAAACCATTCCCTACACAGCGATAACAGTCTTTGCTTACAATAGTTTAGTCTCTTACGACAACCTTTCCCCCAAAAAGGTTCGCCTGAATGTGCAGTTATATTTTCAAACAGTGAGATACTCGTATCACGTTTATTTAAACGCTCGTTTGATTTAATTAACAACTTCTTTACAATGCTTCAGGTCAGACCTCTTAACTTTAAGGAGAAACCATGGGCAAACAGGAAGTCAAAACGCGTTCTGGAGAACGTGTTGCCGTTGTCGCTGGATTACGAACCCCATTTGCTCGTCAGAGCACAGAATTTAGCCAAGTGCCTGCGGTTGACCTAGGCAAAATGGTTGTGAGCGAAATGCTTGCAAGAACGGATGTTGATCCTGCGCTTATCGAACAAGTTGTGTTCGGCCAAGTCGTGCAAATGCCAGAAGCGCCGAACATTGCGCGTGAAATCGTGTTGGGCACCGGCATGGACATCAATACCGATGCCTACAGTGTGACACGAGCATGTGCAACCAGCTTCCAAGCGGCAGTTAACGTGACCGAAAGCATTATGGCTGGCACGATTGATGTCGGTATTGCGGGCGGTGCGGACTCTTCTTCTGTATTGCCTATCGGTGTTTCGAAAAAGTTAGCGGCAAATCTATTAGCGCTGAGTAAAACGAAAACTATGGGTCAAAAGCTGAAGATTCTTAAAACGCTTTCCGTAAAAGATTTGATGCCAGTACCACCTGCAGTTGCAGAGTACTCGACTGGTTTATCCATGGGACAAACGGCTGAGCAAATGGCTAAGACGCATGGTATTACTCGCGAAGCTCAAGACGCACTTGCTCACCGTTCTCACTCTTTGGCTTCTCAAGCATGGAAAGAAGGCAAGATTAAAGACGAAGTGATGACGGCATTCCCGGCGCCTTACAAAAAGTATCTAGCGGAAGACAACAACATTCGCCACGACTCAACGGTTGAAGGTTACGCCAAGCTACGTCCTGCTTTTGATAGAAAATACGGCAGTGTAACGGCAGCCAATGCTACGCCTCTTACCGATGGCGGTGCAGCAGTGATGTTGATGCGCGAAGGTAAAGCGAAAGAACTAGGCTTAGAAGTGCTTGGTTATATTCGTGGTTATGCGTTCTCAGCGATTGGTGTTGAAACAGATATGCTGATGGGCCCGACTTACGCGACCTCACAAGTATTAAAGAACACCGGTTTAGAGTTGTCAGACCTAACACTGATCGAAATGCACGAAGCATTCGCTGCCCAAGTTTTGGCTAACGTGAAAATGTTCGCAAGCGATGAGTTTGCACAGAAGAATCTTGGCCGCGATAAAGCGATCGGTGAGATTGATATGGAGAAGTTCAACGTGCTGGGTAGCTCGATTGCTTACGGACATCCGTTTGCAGCGACTGGCGCACGCATGATGACTCAAACATTACGTGAACTGAAACGTCGCGGTGGCGGCTTGGCACTGAACACAGCGTGTGCGGCTGGTGGTTTAGGTGCAGCAATGATCTTGGAGGTAGAATAATGTCTACGACTCTTGATGCAACAACAGAAAAAGAAACAGTCGCTCAACCAGATTCAACCTCTGCGACTGAATCAACCAAAAAGAAAGCGACAGCATTTACTCTCAATATCGATGAGCAAGATATTGCTTGGTTAGCGATTGATGTACCAAACGAGAAAATGAACACGCTGCAAGCGGCTTTTGCTGAAGAAATGAAGGCCATCTTCGAGCAACTCAAAGAAAAGCAAAGCCGAGTTAAGGGCCTAATCGTTCATTCTCTTAAGCCAGATAACTTTATCGCTGGTGCTGATGTAAGAATGCTTGATGCGTGTAAAACGGCTGACGAAGCACAGTCTCTGGCTCGCCAAGGGCAGGAGATGTTCCAAACGCTTTCTGAACTACCGTACCCAGTAGTCGCAGCGATTCACGGCCCATGTTTAGGTGGTGGTTTAGAGCTTGCACTGGCGTGTGATTACCGTGTATGTACCGATTCAGATAAGACTCGCGTTGGTCTGCCAGAAGTACAGTTAGGTCTGTTACCAGGCTCTGGCGGTACACAGCGTCTGCCTCGCCTTATCGGTTTGCTGCCATCTCTTGACCTAATCCTAACGGGCAAGCAACTGCGCGCTAAGAAAGCGAAATCGCTCGGTGTTGTGGATGCTTGTGTGCCTGAAACTATCCTGCTTGAAGTCGCTAAAAGCTTTGTTGAAAAGAATACGGGCAGTAAAAAAGGGAAGCGTCTTGCGTCGAAAAGCCAAGCGTCGACCAAAGAAAAGCTGATTTCACGTAACGGCCTTGGTCGTAAAGTGATTTTTGAACAAGCTTCTAAGAAGACTAATCAGAAAACACGCGGAAATTACCCAGCAGCGGATGCGATTCTAGACGTGATTCGTTATGGCCTTGAGAACGGCTTTGACAAAGGTCTTCAGTATGAAGCGAAGCGTTTCTCTGAACTGGTAATGACTTCAGAATCTAAAGCCCTTCGTTCGATTTTCTTTGCTACTACGGAAATGAAAAAAGAACACGGCGCAGACGCAGAACCAAAAGCGGTTAAGCGTGTTGGTGTGCTGGGCGGTGGTCTTATGGGCGCAGGCATCAGCCATGTCAGTGTTGCTAAGGCGAAAGTGCCTGTACGCATTAAAGACGTATCAAATGAAGGTGTACTGAACGCGCTTAACTACAACTTCAAGTTGTTCGATAAGCAGCGTAAGCGTCGCATTCTGAGCCGAGCGGGCCTTGAAAGTAAGATGCTTCAACTGTCTGGTGGTATCGACTTTACGAGCTTTAATCACACCGATGTGGTGATTGAAGCGGTATTTGAAGACCTCGACCTTAAGCAGTCAATGGTTGCGGACATCGAAGCCAATGCCAAGCCAGAGACTATTTTCGCGACGAATACGTCTTCATTGCCGATCCATAAGATTGCGGAGAAGGCGCAGCGACCAGAAAACGTGGTCGGTCTTCACTACTTCAGCCCAGCCGAAAAAATGCCGCTAGTAGAAGTTATCCCTCATGAAACTACGTCAGAAGAGACGATTTCTACGGTTGTTGCATTAGCGAAGAAGCAAGGTAAAACGCCGATTGTTGTGAAAGACACGGCTGGTTTTTATGTGAACCGTATTCTTGCTCCGTACATGAACGAAGCAGCGCATTTACTGCTAGCGAACGAGCCGATTGAAAAGCTCGACAGCACGTTATTGGACTTCGGTTTCCCGGTTGGTCCTATCACTTTATTAGATGAGGTGGGTGTTGATATCGGTGCGAAGATCATTCCGATTTTAGTGAATGAGCTTGGCGATCGTTTCCAAGGTCCTGATGTGTTCGATATTCTTTTGAATGACAATCGTAAAGGCCGCAAGAGTGGTAAAGGTTTCTACACTTACAAAGGCAAGAAGAAGGAAGTGGATAAGTCAGTTTACAAGCTGCTTAAGCTGCAACCAGATCCTAAGTTGAGCGATAACGATATCGCGATGCGCTGTGTGTTACCTATGCTAAACGAAGCGGTTCGTTGTCTAGACGACGGCATTATCCGCAGCCCTCGTGATGGTGATATCGGTGCGATTTTCGGTATCGGTTTCCCGCCATTCCTAGGTGGTCCGTTCCGTTATATGGATCAAATCGGCATTAAGTCACTGGTTGAGATGATGAACGATTTCGCTAAGAAGTACGGTGACCGTTTCGCGCCATGTGATGGCCTACTGACACGTGCTGGATTGGGTGAGTCTTTCTACAAGTAACTCTCTAACTCATTGATTAAGAAGCCCGTATCAAGCAATTGATGCGGGCTTTTCTGTTTTATGAACGAGTGTGAAAGGAATGAGATTCCCGACTCAGTCGTTCCTCCTTCTCGGGAATGATGATTGAGAGATAAAAAGTAAGTTATTGCGTTGATTAGAAAGGTGGTCAAACACACGTCAATCAAAACTACCGTCATCTCCTAAAGCGACGAAGGAGCGTAATAGGAGATCTGCTTTTGGGCTGCATCCAATAAAAAAGGTTGATGCTTTCACATCAACCTTATGATTTTCATTCCAGCTTTATCAGCCTAGCTCAGTATCTTTCGGGCGTAACTGAAACTCATCAATAGAGCCAATTTCAACACCTGCTGACAGCTTCTCTTCCTCATTATGAGCATTACCGTGAGCATGCATAATCAGGCGATTTGCCGTGCGTGGTTTTAGCTGGCTAACCACAAAACGCATCATGTCAGAGCGAGTTAACCCCTTAAGGTCTTCTAATACGCGCTCTCTCTGGTTGAACTCAACATCCTTATTGCCTATCGCAACCCATAAGCGCTGAGCTCGTCCTCGCAAAGTCGTATCTGGTGTCGAAATCTGATTCCAGAGACCGCGTTTACTGCTGTGCCATTGGTAGTCATTAAGCTCAAACAACACCATATAAAAGGCATTGAGGAACTCATCTATTGAGGCTAACAAGTCAGCAGGGGCTGCATTTGGTGATTGCACGTACAACACAATACCTGGGTGTCGGTTTAGTGGCATATTGCCGGTACCGACCATGTAACCTAGCTGCTGCTTGGTTCGTATCTCATGGAAGAAAGTGGCCGACATCAAATGGTTTGCCAATGAATACAGCGCGATATTTTTAGGTGAAATATCAGGGCATTGGTAATAAACCACAATTGCTGAATCATCTTGGTTACACACCACTTCACGTTGGAAGCTGCCGTTTTCACCGAGCATGATGAGCGGACGTAGTGATTCTTCGTAAGCCTGATCTTGAACACGCAGTGCATCTTTTAGCGTTTCAGCCATCTTGTGTGCATCGGCTTTTTTCCAGTCGCCATACACAAACATCTCAACATGAAGTTCCGCCAAGATTGCTTGAACAAAAGAGGAGAGCTCATCGACCTCTATCGTTTCTAGGGCTTCAATTAACACGGAATAAGGCGGGTTATTTGGTTGAAGTATCCCAGTCATTGCATTAAACAACTGCGAAATAGGGCGATCTTGCGACGCGTTGTTCCAGTTTCTGAGCAATTGATGCTTGATGGTTTCGAAGCGTGTTGGACTAAAGTCGCGTGCTTGGAAACGTTCAAGAATCATATTGAGCAGTTGTGGCTGTTTCTCGCTAAACCCGGACAGAGTGAGCGTTACACCGCCCTGATGGGTGTACATGTTGTAGCCCATTCCGGCGATTTCAGCCTGATACGTATCTTTTTCGAGTGAGTCTAAGAACATCTCTACGCACAAGCGTGTTTTAACGATATTTCTTGGGCTAGCAACTGAGTGCGGGCTATCGATAGCGACATACACCACACCTTTAGGAACTCGAAATTGATGGTCTTGCAGGTGCCACAGCTTAAAGCCGTCGAGCTCTTCTAACAGTTGTGGGAACTTAGCGTCACCTTCCAGTTCAGTCGGGTCTAGATCGTAGCAAATAAACGGGTTTTTGCTTGGGAGTTCAAACTGCCAACCGGGGTTAATGCACGTAAAGCATTGAACTTGTTCAGCGCTAAAAGGTGTGACCGAGTAGGGAGTAAAGTACCACTTCGCTTCCCTGTCATACTCGAATCCCTGAGCAACAATGGTCGCTCGCATGTTGTCTACGGTTAAGTAAGGCAGCAAAGAACGCTGTAATTCGTCATCGAAATGCGACATTTTGTAATCGCCATACACCACATCTTGCTCTTGGTAGTGCTGCATGTTGATGACGAGGTGGCTGACGACATCAAGCGGTCTTGCTGGCTCTTGAAAGCGGAAAGCAGACTCTAAAACGGCGCGTTTTTCTAGGTAGCGCCACTCTTCTATGCCTTGTTGTTCGACTAACTTGATGTACTGAAATATCGCTTGGATGATGTTATCGGTTTTGGTTAAACCTTCTATGGTCAATGAGCAACTGACTGTGAAATCACGGTAGTTACTGCCACTCGCGCCACCACCTGCAGAGAGAGATGTTATCCAGCCTTTCTCTTTGAGTTGCATCATCAAACTGCCTTCACCTTCGTAACCTAAAAGGTGGGCAAAGAACGACAAAGGCTTAACGCCGTAGTGTTCGTCCATGCTTGGCATCGGGAAGGTTAAGATCAGTTTGCGCACTTCTTTAATCGGCTCAACGCGGACTTGTACACCCGTACTTAACTCGCCGACAATCGGAACTTCAACCTTTTTGCCTTGTAGGTTGTGATTGGTGATTGAGCTAAAGCGATCCTCAACCCAGCTTTGCATCTCATCTAACGACTGATTGCCAGACAGTGTCAGTGTCATCAAGTCAGCAGAGTATTGTTGCTGGTGGAAAGCCAAGATCTCTTGTCGAATCGTCTCGCCGTTTCTGTCACCCAACGTATCGATATTACCGACAGAAAACTTCGAGAATGGGTGATTGTGATTCACCAGTTCTTTGGTAACTTGGTACAAGCGTCGTGAGTCGTCGTTGAGTTTCATCTTGTATTCGGAGTCAACGGCTTGGCGTTCTTTGTCTAACGCTTCTTCGTTGAAAAGGGGAGCGGTAAAAAATTGGCTGAAGCGATCTAGTGCGGTTTCAAAGGCATTCAATTCAACATCAAAAAAGAAGCAGGTGTGCTCTGTTCCTGTCCAAGCGTTGTTGCTACCGCCATGCTGGCTGATAAAACTTTGGAACTCTCCGACCTTTGGATACTTTTCAGTTCCCAAAAATAGCATATGCTCTAAGTAGTGAGCTAAACCCTCTCGGTCTGTAGGGTCATCAAAATGCCCCACATTGACGGCTAATGCGGCTGCTGCTTTTTGAGCATTTTGATCCTGAACTAACAGTACACGTAACCCGTTATTTAAGGTTATGTAGCGGTATTGATGTTCATCATTTGGGCTTAAGTGCACAGGAGCATCTCCAGAGAAGGTGGTTTTTAAATTATGTACCCGATGATTCGGCGTGCAAACCTTGTGATCATATTTTGGGATATGAAGTGCTTTTTGGCGATTTCTAAATCACTTTTATCGATTTTTATCAGTAATTTATTTTCTTTTAACAAGATTGTTAAGAAAGTCGAACTCTTTGGCAAGTGACTTGATATAATTATTTATATTGACTGCGGTTTCTCTGGATTGAGAGCCAAACCTAAGTAGCGTTTCGCTGATATATGGGATATATCGACTTTCGACATGTTACGAAGACAGGATTGAACATGAAAATATTCATTATGCGCCACGGTGAAGCAGAACATTTTGCCAACTCGGATGCAGAAAGAGCGTTGACCAAGCGCGGGAAAATGGCTTCTCTTGCCGTGGCACAAGCTGCAAATGAGCAGGGGATTAGTCAATTCGATAAAGTGCTGGTGAGCCCATATTTAAGGGCACAAGAAACGTGGTTAGAGATCTCTCAGGCGTTTTCTGGAAAGAAAGTAGAAACCTGTGATGATATTACGCCTTATGGAATGTCCGACGATGTGTTTGATTTGACCTTAGCAATGGCTGAAGTAGAAAAACTAGAGACCATTTTATTTGTTTCTCATTTACCTCTAGTGGGCTACCTAACTGCAGAGTTTGCAACAGGCATGGCGCCGCCTATGTTTCCCACTTCGGGCCTAGCGTGTATCGACTTCAACCTTGAGACACAAAAAGGTGAGTTGCTTTGGAACATCAATCCATAAGCTCGTTGAGCTCTGTTTGATGACAAAGTTGCAGACAATTAGAAAGGGCATCTCAATATGATTGGGATGCCCTTTGTTGTTTTTTGGTGAGAGAGAGTTTGTTAACCAGAATTACTTCTCAGGAACCGAAAGCAAGACTAACAGCGCGCCATTGCCGCCAAACTCTAACGGCGCTTGGTGGAAAGCCATCACGTCTGGGTGCTGTGCTAACCACAAAGGCACCTTCTGTTTAAGGATGTGTTTACCGATACCGTGTTGAACACAGGCACACGCCACGCTCTCTTTCACGCAGTGCGCAATCATCGCGCCAAGCTCACGTTTGGCTTCTTGTTGAGTCATACCATGCATATCGAGATACACGTCAGGCACGTAGACACCACGACGGAGGCGCTTGACCTCATATTTAGAGACATCATCACGCGCATAACGCGTCGGACCGTCTTCGCTAAGATGCGGAATGAACTCATCCGAGAAATAAAACTCGCTATCACTCGCTTGTCTTGCCGTTCGAGTAATTTCTTTTTGCTTGGCATTTCTTTTTGGCTGCTGGACTATGGTATCCTGTTGCAACTTTTTAACGCCCTTTACTGCATCGTTGAACAGGGCGAAATCGTCATCGAAGTCGGTGTCTTTTTTGCTCATCAGGTTATGAATTCTAATTAGAAACGTAATTAGCAGTATTGTAGCGCTTTTCGGAGACAATTTTGGATAAGATTTTTGTAGAAGAAGCGGTATCAGAACTACACACGCTTCAAGATGTGATTCGTTGGACTGTTAGCCGCTTTAACGCAGCGGGCCTATTTTATGGTCACGGCACTGATAACGCGTGGGATGAGGCAGTACAACTTATCTTACCTACTCTTTATCTGCCGATTGATGTTCCTTCGCATGTGATGAGCTCTCGTCTAACGAGCAGCGAACGTCTACGTATTGTTGAGCGCGTAATCAAGCGTATTAATGATCGTACACCAACGGCTTACCTAACCAACAAAGCTTGGTTCTGTGGTCTTGAGTTCTTCGTTGATGAGCGCGTTCTTGTGCCTCGTTCTCCAATTGGTGAGCTGATCGAAGCTCAATTCCAACCTTGGTTAACTGAAGAGCCAACTCGCATCATGGATATGTGTACGGGTAGTGGTTGTATCGCTATTGCTTGTGCTCACGCATTCCCAGACGCTGAAGTAGATGCGATTGATATCTCTACTGACGCATTGCAAGTTGCAGAGCAGAACGTTCAAGATCACGGCATGGAGCAGCAAGTGTTCCCAATCCGTTCAGATCTTTTCCGTGATTTGCCAAAAGAGAAATACAACCTGATCGTATCTAACCCACCTTACGTGGACGAAGAAGATATGAACAGCCTGCCAGATGAGTTTACTCACGAGCCAGAACTTGGCCTAGCAGCGGGTACAGACGGTCTGAAATTGGTTCGTCGCATCTTAGCTAATGCACCAGACTACCTAACTGACGACGGTATTCTTATCTGTGAAGTTGGTAACTCAATGGTTCATATGATGGATCAGTACCCAGAGATTCCATTCACTTGGATTGAATTCTCTAACGGTGGTCATGGCGTATTCATGATCACTCGTGAGCAGCTTGTTGCTTGCGCTGATGAGTTCTCTATCTACAAAGACTAGGTTTCAATTATTAGGTTAGTGCCCCTATCTTAGGGCTGTAAGCTTAGAACCTGACATCTAGTAAGACGTTCGATTTGAAACGTTTTTATTTAAACGCCATGCAGCAATGCATGGCGTTTTTTATTGCCTAGATTAAAGATGTTTGCATTTATATCGAAGACGTTAAGCGCAATATTTAGTTGATTAATATGAGGGCTTATTACATATTGGTGTTTAATATTTAGTCGTTTTAGTGAGTTAAGGAGGATTCACGATGAGCTTTGATACATGGATTTATTATTTATTAGCGGTGCTAATTTTAACGGCATCACCAGGCCCAAGTTCTTTATTGTGCATGACCAAAGGTGTGCAATCTGGCTTTAAATTATCGATATTTACTGCCTTGGGGAGCTTAACTGCGATTACTGGTATTTTAACTTTATCGTTTACCGGGCTAGGGGTAATTATTGCTTCGTCTGAAGTGGTATTTAATGTCATAAAATGGACTGGTGCAGCTTATCTGATCTTCCTCGGTTGGAAGTCTCTGCGCTCTAGCCAACAAGATTATGACAAGTTATCGGATCAACAAGGCGGTGCTCAATCTGTCAAAGAAAGCGCTGCGCAGCATTACTTAAGTGGCTTTATTGTTGGCGCGAGTAACCCCAAAGCTATCTTGTTTTTTACTGCACTTTTCCCACAGTTTATTGATCCCTCAATTGCGCTATTACCACAGTTTACCGTGTTTGCTTTTACCTTCGCAGTGATGGAATTGTCTTGGTTATTGGTGTATGCCTACTTGGGGGCGAAGTCGTCAAATTGGTTGTTTGCGAAAGGTCGAGCCAAGGTCTTTAATCGTGTCACTGGAGGTGTCTTTATTGGGGCTGGCGCACTGCTTTCGACGACCAGTCGAGCATAACTTTCTGTTTTATCAGAGAGGTGAATGGTTACAGAATATTCTTGATGCTGTCATAAAAGGTTAATATTAATGTGCTTGCTGCTTTTGGCGAAAAGCCGATATATTGTAGTTACACCATCACGTTCTCAAGGAGAGACATATGCAGCATCAAGAAATGATTCAACACAGTAACTTTGGCGTAATCAGTCGTACTTGGATTTTCTCTACCCTTTCTCTAGTAGGTATTCTTGCTCTAATGTAGTCAGCTTCATGGCTCTATAGTTTTAGTTTTTATTATGAAATCACTTGTTAAAAAGTCTTCAAAGTCAGAACTCTTTCTCTTATAAATGTGGCTTTTCTCATCAGGCTAGCCACTTAACTTTTTCTTAGTCATCTTCTTCTAGCAAGCATCCCCCAGTAATTTACTCCTAGTCACCACTTTCTTCTTGTGGAATGGTTTATCACCTTACCTCTATAAACAAGCGCCATCGCACTTCTGAAGTTGTTACGAAACTGTGATAATCTTAAGTTATCTTTTATCTACAGTGTATCTCTCATGTCTGTCTGGGATTCTATTTCATTTAACAATCGATTTACTGCATTACCTCGACTGTTCTATACCCCAATTCAACCTACGCCGCTCAGCAATGTCCAATGGCTCGCATGGAACCATAAGCTTGCGGATGAACTCGGTTTTTTGTCATTTGATGATGCTTCCGAGGAATTGCTTGAAACGTTATCTGGCAATGTTGAACCTGAGCAGTTTTCGCCTGTAGCAATGAAATACGCAGGCCACCAGTTTGGTTCTTATAACCCGGATTTAGGTGATGGAAGAGGGCTGTTATTAGCTCAAATTGTCGCGAAAAGTGGCGAAACGTTCGATTTACACCTTAAAGGTGCCGGTAAAACGCCCTATTCACGTATGGGCGATGGACGCGCTGTTATTCGATCAACCGTTCGTGAGTACTTATGTAGCGAAGCGATGGCAGGGCTCAATATCCCAACCACTCGCGCGTTGGCTATGATGACCAGCGACACACCGGTATATCGAGAGAAGCAAGAGTGGGGCGCATTGTTGGTGCGTGCTGCCGAATCACACATCCGTTTCGGTCACTTTGAACATCTGTTTTATACCAATCAGTTGGCTGAGCATAAGTTGCTGGCCGATAAAGTCATTGAATGGCACTTCCCTGAGTGTCTCGATGAAGAGAAACCCTACGCTGCTATGTTTAATCAGATTGTTGACCGTACCGCGGAGATGATTGCGTTGTGGCAAGCGAATGGTTTTGCTCATGGCGTGATGAACACCGATAACATGTCGATCATCGGGCAAACTTTCGATTATGGTCCGTTCGCGTTTCTTGATGAATATGACCCAAGATTGATCTGTAATCACTCGGATTACCAAGGTCGTTATGCTTTTAACCAGCAGCCAAGAATAGGGCTTTGGAACCTGTCGGCACTGGCTCACTCACTTTCTCCGCTGGTGGATAAGGCCGACTTAGAGGCGGCTTTAGAGCAGTACGAACCGCAAATGAACGGTTACTTTAGTCAGATGATGCGTCGTAAGTTGGGGCTACTTTCGAAACAAGAAGGCGACAGTCGTTTGTTTGAATCTATGTTCGAGCTGATGTCGCAAAACAAAGTCGACTACCCAAGGTTCTTTAGAACGCTATCGAA
The DNA here is from genome assembly GCF_041471945.1 of Vibrio sp. 10N.261.51.A4. Taxonomy (NCBI): domain Bacteria; kingdom Pseudomonadati; phylum Pseudomonadota; class Gammaproteobacteria; order Vibrionales; family Vibrionaceae; genus Vibrio; species Vibrio sp. 10N.261.51.A4. Next base: position 8,874 of record NZ_JBFRPJ010000081.1, on the reverse strand, counting down.
CCTAGACACCTTGTCGCCACAAGAAGTGATTGATCTGATAATTGATCGAGAGGCAGCAAAACTGTGGGTAGATAACTACTTACAACGCTGCGAATTGGAAGATAGCTCAGTGGTCGAGCGCTGCGAAAATATGAGACAGGTAAACCCGAAATACATCCTCAGAAACTACCTAGCTCAGCTAGCGATAGACAAAGCAGAGCGCGGTGATAGCAGCGATATTGACGCTTTGATGGTGGTACTGGCAGACCCTTATGCGGAACACCCGGATTATGAATACCTTGCGGCTCTACCTCCTGAGTGGGGTAAAGCCATGGAGATCAGCTGCTCTTCATAACCAACCAATAGCGGATTAAGCCCTAAAGATTCAGATAGAGGTCACTAAGTTGTGATCTTTATCTGTTTGTTCTTCTAACTTTACAAACATGTCAATAATCAAACAATCGGCCAGCCTATACACTATGTGAATAAGTTGTAAATTTAATAGGTTTGGGCGATGCCAACAAATACTCGAATTCTCGTGGTGGATGATGATCAAGAAATCCGCGAGCTGCTGGAAGAGTACCTCACAAAATCTGGTTTCGATGTTTCTTCTGTGGGAGATGGTGTTGAACTAGAAGCTCATCTGCAAAACCAAGGTTATCCAGATCTGATTCTGCTTGATGTGATGCTACCCGGTGACGATGGTTTTACCTTGTGTCAACGCGTCCGTAAGCAATCGAATGTGCCTATCATCATGCTGACTGCCGTATCGGATGAAACCGACCAAATTATCGGCTTAGAAATTGGTGCTGATGATTACATTGCCAAGCCGTTTAGCCCTCGTCAGTTAATGGCGCGTATCAAAGCGTTGTTGCGCCGCGTTCAAGTGGTGGATGACAAGACAAGTGATGCATTGCCAAAACAGATTGTTTTTGGTGATTGGACGCTTGATACGTTAGCGCATCGAATTTCCCACAATGAAAACTCGGAAGAGATGGATTTGTCGGGCAGTGATTTTTCTCTGTTGATGTTGTTCTTAACTCGCCCTAACGAAGTTCTCGACCGTGACACTATCTCATTCGCGACCAGAGGCCGTGAAGCGTTGCCTTTTGAGCGAGGCATTGATGTGCAGCTTAGTCGTCTGAGAAGCCGATTGGGCGACAGTGGCAAGTATCCTCACTACATCAAAACCATGCGCGGTAATGGCTATATCCTCGCTGTGCCTGTTCAGTATGAACACTGATAATCAAGTGATGTTAATGAGCACCTCGGCAATGAAGTATTTCCTATGAACGGGTTGAGTCGGTTAAAGCCAAACTCTTTGGTTGCCAGAACATTGTTACTGACCTTGTTAGCTGTGGTGATAGCTCAAGGTATCGCAACGTCTATTTGGTATAGCGAATCCAAACACAAAGAACTGGAGGGGATTCGTTCTGCCTCTTCAAGCATGGCCAATATGTTTGCCTCGACGGTGACTTTCTTCCAGTCTCTGCCCGTTAAATATCGCCATATCGTGTTGGATCAAATCCGCAATATGGGCGGTACGCGCTTCTTCGTTTCTTTCAATAAAGAGGCGTTGATTGTCGAACCGATCCCTGATACCCGTTTAAAAACCGCCTCGATTGAAGCGATAGAAAGTGTTTTGAGTAGCAAGCTCAATAAAGTCGAATCAGTGCGGGTTGATTTCTCTCGCCCTGAACATCTTCGTTTGCTTAAAAATGACATCTACTTGAGCGATCTCCCACGATCGTGGGCACATCATACTTTAACCTTAGAACCTCTTAACCCTCCTATTCTGGTTGTTCAGATAGAATTAGCCAGTCATGAATGGGTGTATATCGCCGCGTTGTTGCCTGCGCCTTACGTCAAACTCGACGATACGATTCTCGGCAGAGAGCAGGTGATCTTCTTAGTTTCCTCGACCCTCATTCTTTTGGTTTTGACTTACTTGATGATTCGTCGGCAAGTACGCCCTCTTAAAAAATTAGCAAGAGCGGCCAATGAGATGAGTATGGATATTCAGCAGCCGCCACTTAACGAAGAGGGGGCTACTGAGCTGGTGACGGCGACCCGAGCGTTTAATCGAATGCAGCAACGGATTCGTCGCTATGTTGCCGACCGTGAGCACCTTTTCTCTGCAATCTCACATGATTTAAAGACACCAATAACACGGCTTAGATTGCGTGCAGAGTTGTTGGAGAGTGAAGTAAAGAAAGACAAATTCAACAAAGATCTCGATGAGCTTGAGATGATGGTTAAAGGTGCTTTGCAAGCGGTAAGAGACACCGATCTACACGAGAATAATGCCATTATTGACCTCAACGAAATGGTACTTGCAGTGATTGAATCTCATAACCAGTATCAGACAAAGGTTGAGTTCGAGCCGGTCGTCATTGAGCCATTGGTCGCTAAACCACTGGCGATAAAGCGTGTACTCACCAACTTAATCGACAACGCGGTTAAGTATGGTTCCTCAGCAGTTGTTGAAATCAGCGGTGATGATCTTTGGGTGGTCGTGACCATTCAAGACCGTGGTCTCGGTATTCCAGAAGACAAGCTAGAGTTAGTTTTTGAACCTTACTTTAGGTTAGCAACGGATGACCAAGGACACGGACTTGGCCTCGGGATCTGCCGAAATATCCTGCACGGACACGGCGGAGATCTCATTATTCGCAACTCCTCTCAAGGCGGCTTAGAAGCCAAAGTCTATATCCCAACAGGCTTAGAAGTGTAATGTAACAATTGTGTTACATAGGGCTTACCTTTTGTTTCAATCTTATCAATCAGAATAAGTAGACTCTTTATTGAACCGGACGTCGAGTCCGCTAAAACATGGAAGATAATAATGAAAATCAATAAAACCCTACTTACTCTATCTCTTCTTGCTGCCTCAACATTTTCTCAAGCTGGTGAAGTGGAAGTGCTTCACTGGTGGACTGCCGGTGGCGAAGCGAAATCCGCAGCGGTACTGAAAGAGATGATTGAAGAACAAGGCCATACTTGGAAAGATTTTGCTGTTGCTGGCGGCGGCGGTGAAAGTGCGATGACTGTTTTGAAAACTCGAGCAGTATCGGGCAATCCTCCATCTGCCGCGCAGATTAAAGGTCATGATATTCAGGAGTGGGGTGGTTTAGGTTTTCTAACGTCTCTCGATGCGACTGCTAAACAGGAACAATGGGATGAACTACTACCAGAAGTAGTGACTAAAGTGATGAAGTGGGATGGCGAATATGTGGCAGTTCCTGTCAACGTTCACCGTGTTAACTGGCTTTGGGCTAACCCTGTTGTTTTAGAAAAATCAGGCGTGACGGTTCCAACTACGTTAGATGAGTTCTTTGTTGCTGCAGACAAGATTAAAGCGGCTGGCTTCATTCCACTGGCTCACGGTGGTCAACCTTGGCAAGACGCAACCGTATTCGAAGCGGTGGCTCTTGATGTTCTAGGCAGTGAAGATTACAACAAAGCGTTCGTTGATCTTGATATGGACGTATTATCTGGCGACAAGATGGTGGAAGTGTTCACCAAGTTCAAAAAGATGCGTGACTACATCGACAGCAACTCTCCAGGTCGTGATTGGAACGTCGCAACTTCAATGGTTATCAATGGCGAAGCCGCGATGCAAATCATGGGCGATTGGGCGAAAGGTGAGTTTACTGCGGCAGGCAAAGTGCCGGGTAAAGATTACATCTGTGCACCAGCTCCAGGTACTGACGGCCAATTTACCTTCAACATCGATAGCTTTGCGTTCTTTGAGTTAAGTGACAAAGAGAACCAAAAAGCGCAGCAAGACCTAGCGAAAACCATTCTTACTAAAGATTTCCAAGAAGTCTTCAACCTTAACAAAGGTTCTATCCCTGTACGTCTAGATATGGATATGTCTAAGTTTGACCAATGTGCGTTGGACTCAATGGCAACCTTCAAAGCGAGTGCTGAATCTGGCGATCTTGTTCCGAGTATGGCTCACGGCCTAGCGACAACAAGCTACGCTCAAGGCGCGATTTACGACGTGGTAACCAACTTCTTCAACGAAAAAGATGCCGATCCAAAACAAGCGGCGGCTAAGTTAGCGAAAGCTGTGAAAGCGGCTATCTAATATAACTTGATAAGCGACACACAACGCACGTGAGTGACGGGTTGTGTTGCTTTACCAAACCCCCAGGGTGGGTAGGCTCGTAGGGAGCCTATCTGCTCTTCACTCCCAATTCTAATATGCGTGATGCTGATGTGGTGCCGAAAGGTAAGCCATTGGCTCGATTGTGCAACAAGGATAAGTTATGGAGCATGTTTTGACTCAGTCGACTCCAAAACCCACAAGGAGCCAGCCTGCACCGAAACCGAGTTTTGCTGACAGGTTGCAACATTGGTTACCTAAAATTGTGCTGGCGCCAACTGCGTTAGTGACCGTGGTGTGTATCTACGGTTATATATTTTGGACGGCCGCACTGTCGTTCACCAACTCTCGATTTCTTCCGAGCTTCAACTTCGTTGGTTTAACCCAATATGAAAAGCTGATGGATAACGATCGTTGGATCACCTCTATCACCAACCTCGGTGTGTTTGGTTTTCTATTCATGGCGATTGCTATCTTGCTAGGTGTTGGTTTAGCGGTATTACTTGACCAGAACATCCGTCAAGAAGGCGCGATTCGTACTATCTATCTCTACCCAATGGCGTTGTCATTCATCGTGACGGGTACGGCTTGGAAATGGATTCTCAATCCGGGGCTTGGCATTGAAAAACTGATGCAAGATTGGGGCTTTACCGACTTCAAATTCGATTGGTTAGTCGACTCTGAAATGTCGGTCTATACCTTGGTTATCGCAGCACTTTGGCAGTCGTCAGGCTTCGTGATGGCGATGTTCTTAGCCGGCCTTCGTGGCATTGATTCTTCAATCATCAAAGCGGCTCAAATTGATGGGGCAAGCTTACCCACTATTTATCTGAAAATCATTCTACCTTGCTTGCGCCCTGTGGTTTTCAGCGCGGTGATCATCACCTCACACATTGCGATTAAGAGTTTCGACCTTGTGACCGCGATGACAGCGGGTGGCCCAGGTTATTCATCGGATCTTCCTGCGCTATTCATGTACGCACACTCATTTACGCGTGGACAAATCGGCCTTGGTGCTGCCAGTGCCATGATGATGCTTGCTGGTATCTTAGCGATTCTCGTGCCTTATCTTTACTCTGAACTTAGGGAGAAAAAGTCATGATGAATAACATCAATTTTGCTCGAATCTTTATTTATTCAGCACTGCTTTTCTTCTGCTTGGTGTATCTAATGCCATTGTTTGTCATGGCGCTGACCTCATTCAAAACTCTGCCAGACATCAAGGCAGGTAACTTGATGAGCTTACCGAAAGAGTGGGTGTTTGATGCTTGGTATAAAGCGTGGGACACCGCCTGTACGGGCGTGAAATGTGAAGGCATCAAAGGCTACTTCTGGAACTCGTTCCAAATGGTGATTCCTGCGGTTGCGATTTCAACATTGCTCGGTGCATTCAATGGTTATGTAGTGACGAAATGGCAATTCAGAGGCTCGAATCTGTTCTTCAGCTTACTGTTGTTTGGTTGCTTCATTCCGTTCCAAGTGGTGCTACTACCAATGGCAACCATGCTCGGCAAGATGGGGCTAGCGAACACAACCATCGGCTTGGTGATTGTGCACGTTATCTACGGCATGGCGTTTACAACTCTGTTTTTCCGTAACTTCTACATCTCGATTCCGGATGAATTGATCAAAGCAGCAAAACTGGATGGTGCAGGCTTCTTTACCATTTTCTTCAAGATCTTATTACCGATCTCTACGCCTATCATCATGGTGACGGTGATCTGGCAGTTCACCGCAATCTGGAACGATTTCTTGTTCGGGGTGGTGTATTCCGGCTCAGAGACTCAGCCAATCACCGTAGCATTAAATAACTTAGTCAACACCAGCACGGGCGTTAAAGAATACAACGTTGATATGGCTGCCGCGATCATCGCCGCGCTGCCAACGCTGTTGGTGTATGTCTTCGCAGGAAAATATTTTGTTCGTGGCCTAACGGCAGGATCAGTAAAAGGATAATTACCCATGGCAACATTAGATTTAAAACAGATCCGTAAAACCTATCGCAACGCGGACAACGAAACGTTAAAGGGCATCGACATCAGTATCGATTCGGGGGAGTTCTTGATACTTGTCGGCCCTTCGGGGTGTGGAAAATCCACCCTAATGAACACCATTGCTGGGCTAGAAAATATTAGCTCGGGTGAAATCGTGATTGATGGTGTTGACGTGGCCCAGGTTGAACCTAAAGACCGCGACATCGCGATGGTATTCCAGTCGTACGCACTTTACCCAAACATGACGGTACGCGGCAATATCGCCTTCGGTTTAAAGATTCGTAAGATGCCACAGGACGAGATCGATGCAGAGGTGAATCGTGTCGCTGAAATGCTGCAAATCGAGCAACTGCTTGATCGTAAACCATCGCAGCTATCTGGTGGTCAGCGTCAACGTGTCGCTATGGGGCGCGCTTTGGCGCGTCGTCCTAAGCTGTATCTGTTCGATGAGCCGCTTTCTAACTTGGATGCCAAGCTACGTGTCGAGATGCGACACCAGATCAAACGTCTGCACCAAAAGCTGAACACCACCATTGTCTACGTGACCCATGACCAAATCGAGGCGATGACCTTGGCTGACCGTATTGCGGTGATGAAAGATGGTGAACTGCAGCAACTCGGTACGCCGCAAGAGATCTACACCAAGCCAAATAACATGTTCGTGGCGGGCTTTATGGGTTCACCATCTATGAACTTCATTAAGACCATGGTGGATTTGGATGATGAGCAGAATCCGATCATCAAAGTAACGGGTACAGCTGAGCAAGAGCACCACATTCGATTACCACAAAGCATGCGTGAGCAAGATGGCAAAGAAGTGGTGATTGGCCTGCGCCCTGAACATATTACCGAGCAGGAAAGTGAAGATGTGTCGGCAACGACCAAGCTAGACTTGCAGTTAGAAGTGCTAGAACCAACAGGGCCAGATACGATTGCGATGGTGAAAGTGAACGACCAAGAAGTGGCATGTCGCTTGTCGCCAGAATTTGAAGTGTCAGTTGGGCAAATGGCGCCGCTGCATTTTGATTTATCAAAGGCGGTATTCTTTGATGCTCAGACTGAAGCGAGAATTGATTTTTAGTTTTTGAGACAGTAGCTCAATGAGAGTCTAAGCTTAAACAAAGGCAGTATCACTAACTTATAATAAGTAACGTGATGCTGTCTTTTTTGTGTTTTAGCCTGTTTTATTTCCTCACGAAAACAGAGGGATAAACGAGATAAATGGATTAACTGCAATAATATCGCTAATTAGCCTCCGTTAGCTCTATAAAGCTGACCGAGAACAGCGTAGGATCGCGCTACTTTAGACCAAATACTAGGTTGCACATTAGTGCATAAACAGAAGAATACATGAAACTAACAGCAAAACCCTCAGCTAGTAACGCTTTACTTATTTCTATTACGACACCGGACTTCAAAGGTGACGAAGCAAAAGAGTCTCTTGCCGAACTTGCTCGCTTAGTAACAACCCTAGGGTTTAAAGTGGTCGGTACACAATCACAGCACCACAGTTCAACACAACGACAAAACGTGTTGGGCGCAGGTAAGCTTGCAGAAATTGCACACTTAACCGGTTACCAAGGTTCGATTGAAGAAGCCGAAGATGAAGATTTTATCGATGAGTCTTTTGATTTTCGTGCTGGTATCGATGAGTTAGATTTTGATGATCTTCCATCTGAAGACGTGGAGTTTGGTACTGCTGACGTAGTGGTATTCGACTGTGATTTGAGCCCATCTCAACTGCGTAATGTAGAAGCTCACTTGGGTGTCGAGGTGTTTGACCGTACTGGTATCATCATTGAGATCTTCAGCCGTCATGCTCGTACTCGTACCGCACGTCTGCAAGTTGAAATCGCTCGACTAAACTACCTAGTACCTCGACTGCGTGAGACGGCCGACGGTGATAAAGAGCGTCAAATGGGTCAGGGTGCAGGTGAAACTTCACTAGAGCTAGACCGCCGTAAAGTACGTGACCAAATTGCTGCACTTAAGCGTGAGCTGGTTAGCGTACAAGACGAAATGAAGAACCGACGCACTCAGCGTTCGGAGCTTTTCACTGTTGCTCTAGTTGGTTACACCAACGCGGGTAAATCTTCGATGATGCGTGCAATGACCGCAACAGAAGTGAGTGGTGAAGACAAGCTATTCGCGACCTTAGATACCACGGTGCGTGCGCTTCAACCAATTACTCAGCCGCGTATTCTGGTTTCGGATACAGTGGGTTTCATCAAGAAACTGCCACACGATCTTGTTGCCTCATTCCACTCAACGCTAGCAGAAGCGCATGATGCTTCATTGCTGCTTTATGTGGTTGATGCTTCTGACGTTTCATTCCGCGCACAGCTTGAGGTGGTACATGAAGTACTAGCGCAAGTGGGCGTTGAAGGCAGCGAAAAGCTATTAGTACTGAACAAGTGCGATAGATTGAGCGAAGAGGAACAGTTAGAGCTGATCGAAGAATTCCCAGATGCGATGCTAACGTCAACTCGTGACCCGTTAGATATCACCAAGCTGCACAAGTACATTGTAGGTGTTGCTGAACAAGGCATGATCGAAGAAGAGATCACGATTCCTTATTCTGGACAAGGCATCATCGGTGAGATTCGCTCAAACATGAGTGTGGTGAAGGAAGAATACGACTACGAATGCATCAAGCTTACTGTACGCTCAAGTGCAATTGATTTAGCGCGCTTGAAAAAGCGTATGCAGAAGTCTTAATTTTGTAGCGAGCCTGGCAAGAACAACCAAAAGAAAAGCGACCCGATAAGGTTAATGCCGATCGTTTAAGAA
>NZ_JBFRPJ010000080.1:0-308 GCF_041471945.1 Vibrio sp. 10N.261.51.A4 | reverse complement strand
GGATGAGTCAGGCTCGTTCGGTGCGCAGACGGTGACGTACGCGGAAAACCAAGTGGCGGACGCGGTAGTGGGTACCTTGTCCGGCAGCGATCTGGATGGCGTGACCAAATACGAGTTCAAACACAGTGACGGCACCTTAAGCACCATCAGTGAAGACGGTTTCTACAGTGTCGATGCGGCCGGCAACATCAGCATCACGACAGCGGGCGTTTCGGCGGAGGTGAACGACTTCGAGCAAGGCACGAACAGTGGCGATTACCAGATGGTGATGACCGACGGTTACGGCTCGACAGCGGAAGCGACGGTGA
>NZ_JBFRPJ010000079.1:0-109759 GCF_041471945.1 Vibrio sp. 10N.261.51.A4 | reverse complement strand
TTGTGTATAAGAGACAGCCCATGTGGGAGGCTTTCAATTTGACACTTACTTAAGAGTAACTTTACGTCTTAACTAAGTACTTCCCTTACTGTGGAAGTTTTACATCAGATAGGTCTTCGCCTGCACCAATAGCTTTCATTTCGCCAGCTACGATTTCAGCTAGTGGGCCTAGGATAACCTGTAGGTTGTTTTCACCTAGTTTAACCACACCTTTAGCACCAAGTTTCTTAAGAACAACTTCATCTGCAACAGAGCGGTCTTTAAGAGTTAGACGTAGACGAGTGATACAAGCGTCGATTGAAGTTAGGTTGTCGTGACCACCTAGAGCTTTCAGGTATTGACGTGCAAGGTCGCCCTTTGGTGCGTCGCCAGCAGGAGCTGCAACAGCTTCGTCATCATCTTCACGACCTGGCGATTTCAAGTTGAAAGCGCGGATTGCGAAAGAGAAAGTGAAGAAGTATAGAGCACCGAAGCCAAGACCGATTAGTAGTAGTACGAATGGTTTAGTTGCTAGACCCCAGTTCAATACGAAGTCGATAAGACCAGCAGAGAAACCGAAACCGTGCAGAGTACCAAACATGTTAGCAACTACTAGAGACAAACCTGTAAATACAGCGTGCATTGCGTATAGAGCAGGAGCTAGGAATACGAACATGAATTCTAGCGGCTCTGTGATACCTGTTAGGAATGAACAGAATGCAACTGAGAATAGTGCGCCACCAACTTGGCTACGTTTTTCAGCAGGAGCAGCTAGGTACATTGCAAGTGCAGCACCTGGTAGACCGAACATCATTACTGGGAAGAAACCGTTCATGAATACGCCAGCGCCTTTATCGCCGCCGAAGAAACGGTGTAGGTCGCCAGATTTAACTGTTTCAGTTACTTCTTTAACAGTTGCAACAATTTCTGGGTTAACTGAGTTAGCAAATTCAAATGTGTACTCTTGACCAACAACTAAAGTTTTAGCTAGAGCAGGGTCAACACAAAGTTGAGAGAAGCCTTCTGCAGCAACTACGATCTCTTGACAAGAGCCCATACCGAACCAGAAGTACGAGTTCAGTACATGGTGTAGACCTACTGGGATAAGTGCACGGTTAAGAGTACCGTAAACAAATTGACCGATAGCGCCAGACGTTGAAACTGCGTGAGCAAGTGCATCTAGACCAGATTGAACAGCAGGCCATACAACACCAAAGATTGCGCCAGCAACTAGAGCAAATAGACCAGCCATAATAGGAACTAGACGTTTGCCAGAGAAGAATGCTAGCCACTCTGGAAGACGAGTCGCGTGGAATGCATTGTAAGAGTGACCTGCGATGATACCTGCAAAGATACCGCCGAAGAATGACATATTTACACTAGCATCGATGTTTGTTGCGGTTGCTGTCAGAACAAAGTAAGCAACTGCACCAGCAAGACCTGCTGCGCCGTTACCGTCTTTAGAAAGACCAATAGCTATACCCAAACCAAACAATAATGGTAGTTGACTGAAGATTGCGTTACCAGCAGATGCCATGAATGCGATATCGAGTAAGTCTGGTTGACCCAGACGTAGCAGCAATGCCGCAATCGGAAGCGTTGCGATTGGTAGCATTAACGCCTTACCAAGCTTCTGCGCATATCCTAGAATATTCACCAGTTGTTTCCCCCTATAGGATTTTTTAGAATTCGTTTGAGAAACTTATTTTAGTCGCTCAATTTAGTCCTATTCAGTGTATTCAATTAATTTTGCTCCGCAAATTAAAACCTTACCATTTGTGATCCTAATCACCAGTTTTTACCAAATCCAGAGGTTTTTGCTAGCGAGATCATAAAACTTATTTTATCATTCAAAAAAATGAACATTTATGGATAAAATCCAAATCTAATCATTAGGCAAAAAGATGGTAACTCCGGGCTTATAGAGCACCGTGAATAATCATTATTGATGGACCTAAATGTATAATAAAAATCAATTGTTCATATGTTTTTCAACAACTTAAATCGCTTCTCATTTTGAAGCCGTTTGCCCATAAAAGATAAATCGTTACGTAAATGATGCTCGCAAACTAAGTCCGCATTTAGGTAACGAACGAATTTAAAAGATCTCACGAAATAAGGATTAGCTGACTATGTACGCGCTAAGTAACTGTAAAATTTACACTGGTAGTGATGTTCTAACCGATCATGCTGTTGTAATCGAAAACGAACTGATCAAAAAAGTCTGTCCTATCTCTGAATTGCCAGAAGGAATCGAGCTTCGCGACCTAGACGGAGCAAACCTAAGCCCAGGTTTCATTGACCTACAACTGAATGGTTGTGGCGGTGTAATGCTTAACGATGAGATCACTGCAGAAACCATGCAGATCATGCACAAAGCAAACCTGAAATCTGGCTGTACTAGCTTCCTACCAACGCTTATCACCTCTTCAGACGAAGATATGCGTGCGGTTATTACGGCAGCTCGTGAATACCATAACCAGTACCAAAACCAATCTTTAGGTCTGCACCTTGAAGGCCCTTACCTAAACGTTGTGAAAAAAGGCATCCATAGCGTCGATCACATTCGTAAATCTGACAACGAAATGATTGAGCTTATCTGTGAGAACCGTGACCTTGTTGCAAAAGTAACATTGGCTCCAGAGCTTAACGACCCTGAACACATCGAACGCCTGCACAAAGCTGGCGTTGTCGTTTCTATCGGCCACACCAACGCAACTTACGCAGAAGCGCGTCAAGGTTTCGAATCTGGTATCACGTTCGCCACTCACCTGTTCAATGCAATGACGCCGATGGTTGGTCGTGAGCCTGGCGTTGTTGGCGCGATTTACGATACTCCTGAGGTTTACGCTGGCATTATTGCCGACGGCTTCCACGTTGATTACGCAAACATCAGAATTGCGCATAAAATCAAGGGAGAAAAGTTGGTATTAGTGACGGATGCCACAGCTCCTGCAGGTGCTGACATGGAATACTTTATTTTTGTCGGTAAGAAAGTATATTACCGTGATGGTAAGTGTGTTGATGAAAACGGCACACTGGGCGGCTCAGCTCTGACTATGATTGAAGCAGTTCAGAATACAGTTGAGCACGCTGGTATCGCTTTAGACGAAGCTCTTCGCATGGCTACGCTATACCCAGCTACGGCTATCGGTGTAGAAAGCAAGCTAGGTCGAATCAAAAAAGGCATGGTTGCAAACCTAGCTGTATTTGACCGAGACTTTAACGTTAAAGCGACTGTTGTTAACGGACAATACGAGCACAATTAAGTATGAATGGCGGACAAATAGGTAACGTAGACTTAGTTAAACAACTAAACAGTGCGGCGGTATACCGACTTATAGACCAACAGGGGCCTATCAGTCGTATACAAGTGGCTGATGTAAGCCAACTCGCACCGGCAAGTGTTACAAAAATTACCCGCCAACTTTTAGAGCGCGGCCTAATTAAAGAGGTTGCGCAGCAAGCGTCTACTGGCGGTAGACGCGCTATCTCCCTAACCACAGAAGTAGAGCCTTTTCATTCTGTTGCTGTGCGTTTGGGTCGAGACTACATTCAAATAAGCCTGCATGACCTTGGTGGTCGTGAATTGGCTTTCCAACAGCAAGACCTGAATTATTCAGACCAATCAGACCTTACCCAAGGCTTGGTCAATAACCTCAAAGCTTTCATTGCTGAGCATCAACCAAAGATCGATCAACTGATTGCTATTGGTGTCACGCTTCCAGGCTTGGTTAACCCAACGACCGGTGTTGTTGAGTACATGCCGAATACCGACATCGATAACCTCGCATTAAGCGACATTATTCGCGATACATTCCATGTTGCTTGTTTTGTTGGTAACGATGTTCGTGGAATGGCGCTTGCTGAGCACTACTTCGGTGCAAGTAAAGATAGCCAAGATTCTATTTTGGTCAGTGTTCACCGTGGTACAGGTGCAGGTATTATCGTTAATGGTCAGGTTTTCCTAGGTCATAACCGTAATGTGGGTGAAATTGGTCATATCCAAATTGATCCGCTAGGCGAGCAATGCCAATGTGGTAACTTCGGCTGTCTTGAAACAGTAGCGGCAAACCCAGCTATCGTTGAACGCGTGCAGAAGCTGATTAAACAAGGCTATGAGTCTTCTTTAACAGAGCTTGAGCATATTACGATTCAAGACGTTTGTGACCACGCGATTAATGGTGATGAGCTAGCCAAGCAAAGCTTAGTTCGAGTAGGAAACCAGTTAGGTAAGGCTATCGCGATGACGATTAACTTATTTAACCCTCAAAAAGTTATCATTGCTGGTGATATTACCAAGGCACAAGAGATTGTTTTTCCTGCAATTAAGCGCAATGTAGAGAATCAGTCGTTAACGACTTTCCATAGCGGCCTGCCTATTGTAGCATCACAGATCGATAAACATCCTACGATGGGAGCTTTTGCTATGATTAAGCGCGCCATGCTTAACGGCGTGTTACTGCAGAAGCTTCTCGAAGACTAGAGAAAACAATTCTGATTTTCCGCGGGCCGTGTTTGTATAAACACGGCCCGTTTTTTTAAGCTAGGGAACTACAACAACAAGTTATGGAACTTATATTAATATCCACTGCGTTTATCGCAGGATTTATTGCTTTAAAGTGTCACCTTCCCCCATTAGTTGGTTTTTTGGTTGCAGGCTTTGGGCTTTTTGCCTTTGGCTTTGAAACCAATGACACCATCATTACTTTAGCTGACCTTGGTGTCACGCTGCTTCTATTTACTATCGGCTTAAAGCTCGATATCAAAACCCTACTCTCTAAAGAGATCTGGGCTGGCGCGACAATCCACAACCTTTTGTCCACTCTGTTTTTCGCCGTCGCCCTGTTTGGCTTTAAGTTCTTAGGTATTTCATCGCTAGCTGCCATGTCGGTAGAACAGATCGTTCTGCTCGGTTTTGCTCTTTCATTCTCTAGTACTGTATTTGCGGTTAAGACTCTGCAAGAGAAAGGCGAAATGAATGCGACCTACGGAACGTTAGCGATTGGTATATTGGTCATGCAGGATATCTTCGCCGTAGTATTCTTAACGGCTTCTACGGGCAAAATACCTGAGTGGTATGCAATTGCTCTGTTTGCCCTACCCTTATTACGCCCACTGTTCTACAAAGTGCTCGATTGGGTTGGTCACGGTGAGATGCTGGTTCTTTCCGGCATCTTCTTCGCATTAGTCGTCGGTGCTGGTTTATTCCATTTGGTTGGTGTGAAACCAGATTTGGGGGCTCTTGTTCTAGGTATGTTACTTGCTGGTCACCCAAAAGCCTCAGAATTATCAAAGTCGCTGTTTAACCTTAAAGAACTTTTCCTTGTCTGTTTCTTCTTGAATATTGGTCTGTCAGAGCAACCAACCATTCAAGGCTTTATGCTCGCAATCTTGTTCTTGCTGATGCTGCCAGTGAAAGGTGTTCTCTACTTCTTGGTACTCAACCGCTTCAAGTTCCGTGTTCGAACGTCTCTACTTGCCTCGCTATCACTGTTTAACTATAGCGAGTTTGGCCTCATCGTTGGTGGTCTCGCCTTCAAGATGGGTTGGATGTCGGGTGATATCTTAGTTGCCGTTGCCATTGCAGTTTCACTGTCTTTTCTAATCGCTGCTCCTTTAAACCGAGCTGGTCATAAGCTTTATCAGCAGTCAGGTAAATGGCTAAAAGAGCATGCGTCAGAAAAGCTTCACCGACGTGATAAGCGAATTGACCCTGGTCGTGCCCAAGTGCTTATTCTAGGTATGGGCCGAATTGGTACCGGTGCTTATGACGAATTACGTACTCGCTATGGCAAGGTCAGCCTAGGTGTAGAAGTGCGTGAAGAAGCCGCGCACAACCACAGAAGCCAAGGCAGAAACGTGATTTCTGGCGACGCGACTGACCCAGATTTTTGGGAGCGAATTCTAGATACAGCAAACGTAAAGCTGGTGATTTTGGCAATGCCTCACCACCAAGGTAATCAAACCGCTTTAGAACAATTAAAGTCACGTAACTTTAAAGGCCAAATTGCGGCTATTGCTGAATATCCCGATCAACTCGAAACACTGAAAGAGAATGGCGTTGATGCGGCATTTAACATTTACAGCGAGGCTGGTAGTGGTTTTGCTCGCCACGTTTGCGAACAGTTAAATCCAAATATCAATAAAATCTAGTATTAGACAGTGTTCAACTAAACCTCTCAAAACTGCCTATTTATCGCACTTTTGAGAGGTTTTTGTTTAAAAAACCAACCGCAATTAAACATCACACACCAAAAGCACATAAAAATTAGATAATTTCTAACAGAACACCCTTTATATTATTTTTTTGCTCACATCCGGTTGCTTTTTTTAGCCAGAATGGCAAATTGAATGCAGTTGATTTGGAAATTATTTAAAAGGAAGTTCTATGTGTTCAGTATTTGGCATTCTCGACATTAAAAGTGATGCCGCAGCACTTCGCCCTATTGCTTTAGAAATGTCTAAGAAGCTTCGTCACCGTGGTCCAGACTGGTCTGGTATCTATGCTGGTGAAAAAGCAATCCTTGCTCATGAACGTCTTGCTATTGTTGGCTTGAACAGTGGTGCTCAACCACTATACAGTCAAGACAAAAAGCACATTCTTGCAGTAAACGGTGAAATTTATAACCACAAAGAACTTCGTGCACGCTATGAAGATAAGTACCAGTTCCAGACTGATTCTGACTGTGAAGTTATCCTAGCGCTATACCAAGAGATGGGTGCAGACCTTCTAGAAGAGCTTAACGGTATTTTCGCATTCGTTTTATACGACGAAGAGAAAGACGAGTACCTAGTGGGCCGCGACCATATTGGTATCATCCCGCTTTACCAAGGTTACGATGAGCACGGCAACTACTACGTGGCTTCAGAGATGAAAGCATTGGTTGAAGTATGTAAGACGATCAGTGAATTCCCTCCAGGTAGCTTCTACTCTTCGAAAGATGCTGAACCTCAACGCTACTACATCCGCGATTGGAACGAGTACGCTGCGGTACAAGGCAACAGCACAAGCAAAGAAGAACTGACTGAAGCGCTAGAAGCAGCCGTTAAACGTCAACTAATGACTGACGTTCCTTACGGTGTACTTCTATCTGGTGGCCTGGATTCATCAATTACTTCAGCAGTTGCAAAACGCTTTGCGGCAATGCGTATCGAAGATGATGAGCAATCTGAAGCTTGGTGGCCACAACTGCACTCGTTCGCTGTTGGTCTTGAAGGCGCACCAGACCTTATCGCTGCTCGTGAAGTTGCGGACAAGATCGGAACTGTGCACCATGAGATGACTTACACTATTCAGGAAGGCCTAGACGCAATCCGTGACGTTATCTACCATATCGAAACTTACGATGTAACGACGATTCGTGCATCAACGCCAATGTACTTGCTGGCTCGTAAGATCAAAGCGATGGGCATCAAGATGGTACTTTCAGGTGAAGGTGCTGATGAAATCTTTGGTGGTTACCTGTACTTCCATAAAGCGCCAAACGCGAAAGAGTTCCACGAAGAGACAGTACGTAAACTGCTTGCTCTAAGCATGTTCGACTGTGCTCGTGCAAACAAATCGCTAGCGGCATGGGGTGTTGAAGGCCGTGTA
Organism: Vibrio sp. 10N.261.51.A4; assembly: GCF_041471945.1. Taxonomy (NCBI): domain Bacteria; kingdom Pseudomonadati; phylum Pseudomonadota; class Gammaproteobacteria; order Vibrionales; family Vibrionaceae; genus Vibrio; species Vibrio sp. 10N.261.51.A4. The sequence goes on along the minus strand of NZ_JBFRPJ010000079.1, from coordinate 102,183 downwards.
CCATTCTTGGATAAAGAGTTCATCGATGTCGCAATGCGTCTGAACCCTGAAGATAAGATGTGCGGTAACGGTAAGATGGAGAAACACATCCTGCGTGAGTGTTTTGAAGACTACCTACCAGATTCAATCGCATGGCGTCAAAAAGAGCAGTTCTCTGATGGTGTTGGCTACGATTGGATTGATACATTGAAAGCAACGGCTGAAGCAAAAGTAACGGATCAACAAATGGAAGCTGCTAAGTTCCGTTTCCCTTACAACACGCCAACAACCAAAGAAGGTTATGCTTACCGTGAAATCTTTGAGGAGCTATTCCCTCTAGAATCTGCGGCAGAGTGTGTACCTGGTGGTCCTTCAGTTGCTTGTTCATCAGCGAAAGCGATTGAGTGGGATGAGTCATTCAAAAACTGTGTCGACCCATCAGGCCGTGCAGTACAAGCCGTTCACAACGATGCTTACAACGCTTAGAGCGTTTTGAACAAATCCTAAAGACTAAAAAAGGCGCATTATGCGCCTTTTGTTTTAAGCCTATTTTTATTACTGCAGTTATGCGCGAGCTTGTAGTGCTTCGTTCTCAATACTGATTGGAACGACTTGGCTGATCATTTTCACCAGCATAATCGATCGAGCCTCACCGTCTTTCTGATCGAAAATAGCTTCAACCCCAGCAAATTGGCCACTCTGAATCTTAACTACCTGTCCAGATTCAAACTCAACACAACAATCTTCCACTTCGTTACTGCAGCACTTCTCAAACTCTTTAAGTTCAAACACCAAGTCTCCTTGGACCTCGTGCGGCAGTGAACCGAACTTAATAAAGTCCACAACGCCACGTGTTGAACGAACGGTCGTGAAGCTAGGACCTTGCTCATAGTCGAAGCGAACAAAGATGTAAGACGGAAACAGCGGTTCTTTGACCTGCTTTTCTTTCCCTCTCACCACCTTTTCGACTTCTATTTGAGGGTAAAAGCACTCTACCCCCTGATTCTCTAAGTGCTGCTGAGCGCGTTTTTGATCACCACGCTTACAGTAAAGCAAATACCAACGTTTCATTTGACTAGCCATTTTATATTTTTAGATATTTTACCACATGCCTAAAACGGTTAAATCACCATTAATAAAATGAATCGTTGCTAACGAAAAATAATGCGTAGCAGACCAATTTATCAACAAAAAGTTATAGGTGTCGGAGTGGTTAAGCATTGTACAGAGATCATTTAGAGATCAAAAGACTCATTGTTGTAAGCATATGTATGCCCCACCTAATGCGCATGCCACTCCCTTAAAACTCAAAATGATACACCAGAGCAATATATCTAAAGATTTTAATTCAACACAACTTTAATGAAGGTTATTAACCAACCAACTCAAATCTGGAAAATTAGTTTGCAGCACATCTAAAATGGGCAACATTAAAAATAAAGATATTTAATATCAACATCTTAGTTAAACCAAGTTGTCGTGACCATAAAATAAGTCTATTGCAGACTTTTATCCCACTGTGTATACATGAATGACTATAAAATCTTTTAATACCTAAAATTAGTAAAACTTATGCCAAGCAACCACAACATCTTTGGCCACCCTAGAGGCCTATTTCTACTTTTTAGCACAGAGCTATGGGAACGTTTCTCTTACTATGCGATGCGTGCCATCCTTGTCTTATTTTTGACTGACACTACCCTCAACGGTGGACTGGGTTGGTCAACGAAAGACGCACTCGATCTCTACGGTATTTACACCGGCTTAGTCTACATCACACCATTAATTGGTGGCTGGATTGCCGATAACTACCTAGGTCAGCGTAAATCAATTATGATTGGCGGTGTATTGATGGCACTTGGCCAATTTACAATGGCTCTACCTAACGGCTTCATCGGTTTAGACCAAGTGAACGCGCTGTACCTTGGTTTAGCACTGCTAATCAGTGGTAACGGTATGTTTAAGCCGAACATCTCAACCATGGTTGGCGATCTGTACCAAGAAGGCGATAACCGCCGTGACGGTGCTTTCACCATTTTCTACATGGGCATCAACTTAGGTGCGCTGCTTGGTGGCTTAATTTCAGGTGCTGCTGTCGATTCATTCGGTTGGAAAGCAGGTTTCCTAGCCGCTGGTATTGGTATGGTTATTAGCTTGATCATGCAAGTGACAATGGCTCAGTCTTGGTTGGGCAACATCGGTTCTGTACCTGCTGCTGCAAGAGCGAAAGCACTAAACAAATCTAAAGAAAAAGCGCCACTGACCAAAGAAGAGTTCGACAGACTAAAAGTGATTCTTATCATGGGTCTGTTCGTGATTGTTTTCTGGGCGGGCTTTGAACAAGCTGGCGGCCTAATGAACATCTACACTCAACAATATACTGACCGTATGATTGGTGGCTTTGAAGTTCCTGCTGCGTGGTTCCAATCTTTGAACCCATTCTTCATCATTACACTTGCTCCAATCATTGCTGCGTTCTGGGTGAAACTGGGTAAGCGTGAACCCAACTCTCCTGTTAAGTTTGCAATGGCATTGTTCTTCTTAGCACTGGGCTTTGTGTGCATGATGGGCGCGGTAATGGAGCAAGGCGGTGACCTAACCGTGAAAACATCAATGCTATGGCTAGTCGGTGCTTTCTTCTTCCATACCCTTGGTGAGCTTTGTCTATCGCCTATTGGCCTGTCGTTGGTCACTAAGTTAGCTCCGCTTCGCCTAGCATCATTGATGATGGGTGCATGGTTTGGCTTCAATGCGGTGGCAAACTACGTGGCAGGCCTGGTCGGTTCTCACGTTGGTGAGCTTGGTGCTATGTCAATCTTCAGTGGTATTGCTATCACAGCAACGGTGAGTGCCATATTACTGCTGCTTTGTGCTGGTAAGCTTGTATCATGGATGCATGGTGTAGAAACCAACATGACGCTTGAAGCAGAACCAAAAGCAGAAACTTCGGTCGCTTAATAGCTAGATCGATTTCAAGAAGAAACATCAAGATCAAAAAGGGCTGCTCAATGAGCAGCCCTTTTGTTATCTATTCAATCGCCATATCAGTTAGCGATGAAGCGCCACTAGTTCAGCCATCATGTCGATGTGTGAGTCTCTGTCGTTCAGACACATAATGTAGCTAAAGTCCGAACCACCAGCGTCAATGAACGTCTCTTTACACTGGTCTGAAATCTCTTCCAACGTTTCCAAACAGTCAACCGAAAAGGCAGGTGCCATGATGTCGATCTTCTTGATGCCTTTACTCGGCAGTGACTCAAGTGTCTCGTCAGTGTATGGCTTCAACCACTCTTCTCGACCAAATCGCGATTGGTATGTCATGGTGATATCGTCCGCTAACAAACCTAACTCTGCCGCAAGCAGCTTTGTTGTCGCTTCACAATGCTGAGGGTAGATATCGCCTTCATCAGCCAGTCGCTTCGGAATACCGTGGAAAGAACACACTAAATGATCGGCTCTGCCATTTTTATCCCAATGACTGCGGACGCTTTCAGCCAATGCTTTTGCATAGCTTGGGTGCGCGTAGTAGTCGCGAATAAAGCGATAGCTCGGGATAACTGGCATCTGCTTAAAGGCTTTGGTCAAACCATCAGAAACCGCTGCTGTGGTTGTGCCAGAGTACTGCGGATACAGAGGCAGTACGATGATGTCCTCAACGCCCTGCTCCATCAGTTGCTCAACACCAGTCTTTAGGCTTGGGTTGCCATAGGTCATACCCAGTGCAACAGGCATCTCTAGTTTTTTCTGGAGCTTTTCAGCTTGTCTTTGAGAGTACACAAGCAGTGGTGAGCCCTCATCCATCCAGACAGACTGATACAGCTTAGCAACTTTAGGCGAGCGAATCGGTAAAATCACGCCATGTAATATAGGACACCAAAGCCAACGCGTTAGGTTTACAACTCGCTTGTCGTGTAAGAATTCACTCAAAAATCGACGAACGCCAGCGGGGGTCGCCGCATCTGGCGTTCCTAAGTTCACCAGTAAAACGCCCTGCTTTTTATTATTTTCCATAGATACCTGAGACCAATATGTGATTTTCTGGAAAGTAATATACTAATCTGCATAAGTTTAAGATCATTGCGCCTCAATGAAAGTCTGAATAATCATTCTTCATATGAGATACACAACATCCACTCTCAATTGCTAGCCACTGCCGTCGGGTCTGAACCGTTCTGAATCATGTGCAATCAAGTTATATAGATTGGTATCGTACTAAAAATTGAAACAAAAAAAGCGACCCTTAAGGTCGCTTCCAATATATCAAATTCTAAAACTGGCTGTTAGCCAATTATGCTAGTGCTTTCTCAAGTTCTGCACTAACTTCAGCAACTTGCTTAGTACCGTCAAACTTAAGGTACTGAGTGTTACCTGCTTCAGCTTCTTTACCGTAGTAAGAGATTAGCGGAGCTGTTTGATCGTGGTATACACCTAGACGTGCACGAACTGTTTCTTCTTTGTCGTCATCACGTACCACTAGGTCTTCACCCGTTACGTCATCTTTACCTTCTTCTTTAGGCGGATTGTACACAGTGTGGTATGTACGACCAGAAGGAAGGTGAGCACGACGACCAGCCATACGCTCAACAATCACATCGTCAGCTACGTCAAATTCAACAACGTAATCAACAGCGATGCCCATTTCTTTTAGGCCATCAGCTTGTGGGATTGTGCGTGGGAAACCGTCTAGTAGGAAACCTTTCTCACAGTCATCTTGAGCGATACGCTCTTTGATAAGACCAAGGATAATTTCATCAGAAACTAGCTGACCAGCGTCGATTACTGATTTTGCTTGCTTACCAAGCTCAGTACCCGCTTTGATAGCAGCACGTAGCATGTCACCAGTTGAAATTTGAGGGATACCAAATTTGTTCATGATGAAGTTAGCTTGAGTACCTTTACCCGCGCCAGGAGCACCTAGAAGAATGATGCGCATGTTTAATCCTCTTATAAAATTATGATTTATACCGAAGCTCACTATCCCTCCATTCTTGCTCATTTTTAGGATGAACAGAAAGCGTTAAGTAACCATTGAGGCTAAGCAAAACTGTGAACAGAAGCAAAACGGTAAGTTTCGGTATAACGTTTAAAAATCATACAACTGGAGATAGTCGCTTCTTAGCCCCAGCTGATTAGGTCGAGCATTCTATCACATTAATATTCAATTTGGCTGAATTTACGACTAAAGAATGCATCGACAACATTTGTTATGACGATAACGGTGACGTTGACCACGTTAGGTCAATTTTCAACGACGTTCATAAAAAAAAGCCCGCATTTGCGAGCTTTTTATTGTAATTGTTGGCTTAACCTAAAGTCGAAAGACTAACGCTTTGTTAGTAGCTCGTTGATTGCACCCAAGAATTGTGACGGATCTTCCATTGAGCCCTTTTCAGCCAGCATCGCTTGACCAAGTAGCAACTCAACCCAACGACCAAACGCTTGCTCGTCTGCTTCGTCAGCCATCTGTTTAACCAGTGCGTGCTCAGGGTTAATCTCGAAGATGTACTTCACTTCCGGTGCCGCTTGACCCGCAGCTTCAAGAAGCTTCGCCATTTGCGTGCCCATTTCGAAGTCGTCAGTCACAACAACCGCAGGTGTTGTTGCTAGCTTGAAGGTCGTACGAACTTCTTTAACACGACCACCTAGGTAAGATTGAGTGCGCTCTACAACAGATTTGAACTCTTCTTCTGTCTCTTTTTGCTTCTCTTTCTCTTCTTCACCTTCAAACTTGCTTAGGTCTAAGCCTGCTTTAGTGATCGATTGGAACTGTTTACCGTCGAAGTCAGTCAGGTAGTTCATTACGTACTCATCAATACGATCGTACATTAGAACCACTTCAATACCTTTAGCTTTGAACTGCTCCAAGTGTGGGCTGTTCTTAGCGGCAGCGTAGCTATCTGCTGTCAGGTAGTAAATCTTATCTTGGCCTTCTTTCATGCGCTCAACGTAAGATTCTAGGCTGATGGTTTGTTCAGCAGAATCCACTTCCGTTGACGAGAAACGAAGTAGACCAGCGATCTTCTCTTTGTTCGCCATATCTTCAGCCGGGCCTTCTTTCAATACTAGGCCGAACTCTTTCCAAAACTCTAGGTACTTATCATTGTCATTCTTCGCCATGCGCTCAAGCATAGTCAGTACACGCTTGGTACATGCGCCACGAAGAGACTGAGTTACCTTGTTGTCTTGCAGGATTTCACGAGACACGTTCAATGGCAGATCGTTTGAGTCAATCAAGCCACGAACGAAACGCATGTAAGATGGCATGAACTGCTCTGCGTCATCCATGATGAATACACGCTGCACGTAAAGTTTCAAGCCACTCTTGTGGTCACGGTTCATCATGTCCCAAGGTGCTTTCGCTGGGATGTAAAGCAGGCTTGTGTAATCGTTCTTACCTTCAACCTTGTTGTGGCTCCAGGTTAGTGGATCAGCAAAGTCGTGAGATACGTGTTTGTAAAACTCTTGGTACTCTTCTTTCTCGATATCAGACTTGTTACGAGTCCAAAGTGCTTGCGCCTTGTTGATCTGTTCCCAATGTTTCTCTTCGGTGTCTTTACCTTCGTCATCTTTCACTGCTGTGAAGATAGAAACAGGAATGCCGATGTGGTCAGAATATTTACCAATCACTTCACGCAGACGCCACTCATTTAAGAACTCTTTACCGTCTTCACGCATGTGCAGAACGATGTCAGTACCACGAGACTCTTTAGTGATGTCTTCGATTGTGTAATCGCCTTCACCTGCAGAGTGCCACTGAACAGCTTCATTGTTCGGCAGGCCAGCTGCACGTGTGCGAACCGTTACCGCGTCTGCGACGATGAATGCAGAATAGAAACCCACACCAAATTGACCAATCAGTTGAGAGTCTTTGCTTTGGTCTTCAGACAGCTTTGAGAAAAAATCTGCAGTGCCTGACTTAGCAATCGTACCTAAATGCTCAATAACGTTGTCGCGGCTCATACCGATACCGTTATCAGAAATGGTTAACGTGTTTGCTTCCGCGTTGAAAGAAAGTTTTACACCTAGATCTGCATCACCTTGGTAAAGGTCACCGTTCGATAGAGCTTGAAAACGAAGCTTATCAGCCGCGTCAGATGCGTTAGAGATCAGCTCACGTAGAAAGATTTCTTTATTTGAATACAGTGAGTGAATCATTAGATGAAGTAGTTGTTTTACTTCAGATTGAAAGCCACGAGTCTCTTTATTTTGCGTTGCCGTTTCGCTCATTTTTACTCCAAAACATCTATACTTTATGTTGAATAATCATAGGGGCGTAACACTTGATGCCACTCTTCTGTTCATTAACATGAGGATGACAAATGTAAATTCAAGGTCAAAAATCATAAAAACACTGTTTTTTTTATCTGTTTTTATTATCCTTGAGCCTGATAAATATAAAAGAACATAAAATAAGCCATGATTTGGTGAAGAATTAACGGAACTTCACCTGAGATTTGTCTATTTCGCCCCCCAAAACAATCCAAAATAGAAGAATTCAATGAGTAATATCGGCACAAAGTTTATTCTCGCACAACGGTTCGTATTCGACCCAAACAGCAATTCACTTGTCGATCAAATGAGCGACGGTGAAGTCGTACGTCTTGGTAGCAATGAAAGCCGCATTCTCTTGATGCTGTCAGAAAGGCCTAATGAAGTTATCACTCGTAATGAATTGCATGAGTATGTTTGGCGAGACCAAGGCTTTGAGGTGGATGACTCAAGCTTAACGCAAGCCGTATCGACTCTGAGAAAGATGCTCAAAGACTCGACTAAATCTCCTGAATTCGTAAAGACAGTACCGAAGCGCGGTTACCAATTTATTGCGACCGTTGAGCGCTCTGCGCCACTGTCATCAAATGATCAGCCAGTAGCCGCTGAAATTGCAGAAAATGACGTTGAACCTATCCTAACGTTTGCAACGCCTGCAGCGACTGAACAAACAATCACTGACACATTTGAACCTGAGCCAATTACAAAAGTTCAACAAACTAAAGTGGCAGTAGAACCAGCAACCGCTCCTGTTGTAGCTCCGGCTAAAAGCACCAATAAATGGTTAACATTTTGGTTACTGCTTGCCGCTTTCATCATGCCGATTCTCGTTTTAACGTTTACTACCCCGGTGGAGTCCGAGTTCACGGTTTTGACTGAAGTGGATGGTGTAAAGGTTCAATCACCGGTTAACCACCCAGACCTCAGCAGTTGGCTGCCAGCAATAGAAAAGTGTGTATTAAGTTACAACACGAGTCACACTGGTGTGTTAAAGCCGGCTGAAGTGATCGCTACAGGAGGACAAACCAATAACCTTGCCCTCAATTACATTCACCCGCAAGATTACTCGAGCGAAAATGTAACCCTAAGAATTTACGCAAACCAGTCGGATGTAAACGACATTTGTAACGGTGGTAAGTAACATGAAATTAAAAGTATCGATTATCTTACTGGTTCTATCGGCATTTTTGAGTGGTTGGCTATATTGGAGCAGCAATGCAAAAGTAGAGCGCTTGCTCACTCAGCATGAATGGCAGTCGAGAATGGTGACGCTGATTAGCGATAACAAGCAAGCTGACTCAATAGGCCCACTTCGTAGAGTTGAACTATCATCGAATGCGAAATACCTACCAAATGGTACATATTTAAGAATGTCAGTGGTTAGACTTTACGGTAATCAAACTGAGCCTGCGAATGTCATCAACATCTCTGAAACGGGTCAGTGGGATATTAACGATAACTACTTACTGATTTCGCCAACGGAGTTTAAAGATGTGACCTCGGCTCAGCGCCAAGACTTTTCAGAAGAACAGCTAGAGCTGATCACTCAAGTCATTAAGATGGACGCAGAGCAAAGCCGCCGCATAGATATTGTTAACCCGAAGGCACTGCTACTGACTAGCTTAAATCATGGTTCTACCGTATTGTTTTCAAACTAAGATTGGATCGCTATTTACTGTTTATGAATAGCTGAATACCATGAAACGGTAAACCAATAGAAAAAAGGGGCATGAAGCCCCTTTTTTGTTAGCCGCTGGTATCAAATTACGGATGTAGCATTTTAAGGATTAACCATGAAAACGGAACAACCTAATCTGGCGCCAGCGAAAGAGACAGCAACAAAAGCCACAATCGCGATACACTATTGCCGTCAATGCAATTGGATGCTTCGCTCTAGTTGGTTATGCCAAGAGCTACTGCATACCTTCAGCGAAGAAATTGAACAAGTGAGCTTACACCCAGACACAGGAGGCAGGTTCGAAATCTTTTGTAATGGTGTGCAGATTTGGGAAAGAAAAGCAGATGACGGTTTTCCAGAGGCGAAAGTTCTGAAGCAAAGAGTACGAAACATCATTGCTCCAGACAGAGATCTCGGCCACGTGGACTCAAAATAAGCCTTTCACAGCCGATCCAATGAGTTAAAGCTGACCACTCACGAGAACATCACCTTCAAGGCTAATGACTTTGAAGGTATTGTTTTCATAGATGCCATAGCTTGCCGCGTGTCCCTCTCGTGGGAATGTCACCGAGCTAGGGTTAAAGATAAAGATGTCATCTTGGTATTCGGCGACAGGAATATGGGTATGACCGTGTGCAATGATATCGCCCGCCTTCAACGCAGGGCGTTTATTGGTGTTGTACAAATGGCCATGCGTTAGGAAGATACGCTGGCCTGATTCTAATAGCACCCACGAGTAATCCATCATCATTGGAAAAGACAACAACATCTGATCCACTTCGCTATCGCAGTTACCACGAACAGCAATGATCTCTTGAGAAAACGCATTCAACTTATCTGCAACCGCCGGCGGGTTATACCCTTCTGGGATCGGGTTTCTTGGTCCATGATTCAGAATGTCACCCAATAGAACTAAATATTGCGCACCAGACGCTTGGTAGAGTTCTAATACCTTTTCTGTTGCTGGCAGCGAACCGTGTAGGTCTGAAGCAAAAAATAATTTCACACGTACTTCTCCATAAAATTTATGAGCCTATTGTACGTATCTAAATGCTACACGTCATCTCTCGCCATACCGTTGATCACGATATTATTGTAACTAACCATACCGACTATCTTGTTATCACGAACTACTGGCGCACGACTGATACCAAAGCGTTCAAACAGGCGAGCGCAATACTTTACGTTCATCTCAGCAGACACGCTTAGCGCTGGCTTGGTCATGATCTCATAAACATTGGTTCGCTTTGGAGATCGGTTCTTAGCCAGTACTTTCTTGGCAATGTCATTCATCAATACGATGCCGTATTCGTCATCTTCGTGGCGTTTATCGACAATGATTGCCTTCACTTTGTGCTTTTTAGCCATCTCTATCGCTTCTAACACCGTGGTTAGCCCATCGATAATCACATACGTATTGGCCATGACATCGCCTACTCGGATCTTTTCACTGGTACTCATAGCTCATCCTCCACAACCTTTGTTAACGTCTCGACTTGATGCGCAACCCCGACTGCGTCTTCGATATCGATCTGCACCGCTATACCTTGTCCTGACTCCTGGTCAAACTCACCGACTTCGCCAATAGTTTCAAGAATATGCCTCGCTAAGTGTTCCTCAACCACAAACAGCAACACATCTTTTTGTACCTCTAGCGTTAGGCCAAAGAAGGTGGTTTTTTGGTTTAAGCCTTGCCCTCTGGCGTTGTTAATCACCGTTGCTCCAGTCGCGCCCGCATCACGCGCGGCATCGAGCACAGTGTCGGTCTTGCTCTCTTCTACAAACGCTAAGATAAGTTTAAAGCGCATCTTTGCTCTCCTTAGAGATGTGTAAACGGTTTAACCATTGTGTTATTTGGGCATAGCCCATCACTGAAATGATGGGAAATAAGCTGGCAAAGGCGATCAACCCAAAGCCATCAATAACAGGGTTTCTTCCTGGTACGGTTGAAGCGAGTCCAAGCCCGAGCGCCGTCACTAAAGGGACTGTCACCGTTGATGTAGTGACGCCACCCGAATCGTAGGCCAATGGAATAATGAGTTTTGGGGCGTAAAAGGTTTGAATGACCACGACGACATAACCAAAAATGATGTAGTAGTGGATCGGGTCACCCGCAACGATACGGTAGCTGCCCAGTGAGATACCGATAGCAACGCCCAATGCCACGGCGATCCTCAGCCCATTGACGCTGATACTGCCACCGGAAACTTGGTTCGCCTTAATCGCTACAGCAATCAAAGAGGGCTCGGCTATCGTGGTGCTGAAACCAATACAAAACGCGAAAAGATAGACCCAGTAATAATCAAACCAAGCCAAAGCAAGACCAGAACTGATCTTAAACTCAGTCAAAAAACTTGGCTCGGTGAGTTGCATTGCCATCGTCTCCCCTAGAGGGAATAACGCGAGTTCCAATCCCATCAAAAAGAGTGATAAGCCAAGAATGACGTAGAAGAAACCGATCAGCACTTTGGCTAGGTTATTGACTGGCTTTCGTAATACCGCCAACTGAAAACCGAAGATGATGATCGCAATCGGGATCACATCCATCACAGTGCCGAGAAAGGTGTCGATAAATTGTTGAACACTGATCATGTCACCACCATCCCGTACACCATGACAAACATCATCGGCAGCAACGAAGCAAACGCGATCAACCCAAAACCATCTATCATCGGATTACGCCCTTTAATTGCCGAGGCTAAACCCACCCCTAACGCAGTTACTAATGGGACGGTGATCGTCGATGTCGTTACTCCACCAGAGTCATACGCAATTCCAATGATGTTTTCCGGAGCAAATGCAGTGAGCACGACCACTCCAATATATCCACCGATGATCATGTACTGGATTGGCCAACCTTTTAAGATTCTCAGCACACCGAGTAAAATAGCGATACCGACTGACAGTGCCACAGTAAAGCGCAGGCCATTGGCATACTGCTCCATTTCATCTAACGTATTGGGGATTACACCTCCCTCAGCTGCCACTTCTGCGGCTTCGGCAGCGACTGCGGTTAACGCTGGCTCGGCTATGGTAGTACCAAAACCCAAACAAAAAGCGAAGATCAATAACCAGAACACACTCCCCTTTCTGGCAAATGCTTGAGCCATCGATTCGCCAATTGGAAACAACCCCATTTCAAGGCCAAAGATAAAGAAAGTGAGTCCAAAAACGACGAGCACTAAGCCAGTCAGAATAGATAAAAGATGAGGAAGTGGCTCTTGTAAGACAGCAAGCTGGAAGAAAGCGATTACCGCCACGATTGGCAATAGATCCCTCAGGCTACCTAACATGGATCGAAACAAAGCAAGCACCGCCGTCATCGCAATTCCTTGTCGCTGATTATGAATTAATAATAATCATGGCAAATCCTTATCATTGCTTATGTGACAAATATTACGCAGTTGGTAACATATCCGAGTAAAGTGCATAAGTGTGATGACGGTACACATCCTGACTTGATGAATTTAATTTCACTCCTTTGTAAATTGAAAAAGGCGTAATTTGGGCATCACACGATTGAAACCTTATGATCGTTATAGTGATTTTTTCGTATTGATTGGCGACTAAAAACAAGCCATGTCTATAATTATGTTTAATAGGGAGATTAGTATGAAGATATTGTTAACGGGTGGTACTGGATTTATTGGCTCTGAATTGGTCAAGAGTTGGAACACTGACGACGTGACATTGCTGACGCGGAGTCCTGAAAATGCGAAGCAAAACCTAAATCACCTCAACCAGAACAACCTTCATTACATTCAATCCCTTGATGAGCTCAGTGATCTCAATGACTTTGATGTGGTGGTCAACCTCGCGGGTGAACCGATTGCCGATAAGCGTTGGAGTACAGAGCAAAAAGAGAGGATCTGTAACAGCCGCTGGCACATCACTGAAAAGCTGGTCGAATTAATTCATGCCAGTAACAACCCGCCACACGCTTTTATTAGCGGTTCAGCCGTCGGCTACTATGGCGATCAACAGCAGCACCCATTTGACGAGTCACTGCAAGTAGAAGATGAAAGCTTTCCTCATAAAGTCTGTGCCCACTGGGAAGAGATAGCCAAGAGAGCACAATCAGAAAGCACACGCGTGATACTACTGCGAACAGGGGTTGTACTTGGCGAGAATGGCGGCGCACTCAAGAAGATGCTATTGCCTTATAAGCTCGGCGTCGGTGGTCCACTAGGTTCAGGTGACCAGTACATGCCATGGATTCACATTCTCGATATGGTGAGAGCCATCAATCACTTGTTGTCTATCCCTCACGCTCAAGGGGAATTCAATATGTGTGCCCCTCACCCTGTGACCAACAAACTGTTCAGCAGCACGTTAGCGAAACAATTAGGCCGACCGCATTTCTTATTCACGCCGAAATGGGCAATGTCGATTCTCATGGGGGAATCATCTTGTTTGCTATTTGACAGCATTCGCTCCAAGCCGAAGAAACTCACTGAGATGGGATTCATCTTTAGTTACTCAAGAATCGAGCCAGCACTAAAAAACTTGTTACAACATCAAGACTAATTCTTTACCCTAGAGCGATAGAGACTCTAATAAAGGATTAAGTGTGAACAAGTCGATTCTGATTACCGGTTGCTCAACAGGTATTGGCTATACATGTGCTCATGCACTTCAAAAGCGTGGTTTTCATGTCATTGCATCTTGTCGTGATCCACAAGATGTTCAACGCCTTCAAGATGAAGGCCTCACCTGTATTCAATTAGATCTTTCCAACCAAGAAAGTATTGAGCATGGCGCCAAGCTTGCTATTGATCTCGCACCTAATGGATTGTATGGATTATTCAATAACGGTGCTTACGGTCAAGCAGGGGCACTAGAAGACTTACCGACCCAAGGACTCAGAGAACAATTCGAAACCAACTTCTTTGGTTGGCATCATCTCGTCTGTCAGATCCTTCCGCACATGCGCGAGCGTGGCGAAGGTCGAATCGTACAAAACAGTTCCGTATTAGGTTTTGCAGCCATGAAGTATCGTGGTGCTTATAATGCTTCTAAATTCGCGATTGAGGGTTGGACAGATACCTTACGATTAGAACTGCATGGCAGCGGTATACAGATCTCATTACTGCAACCAGGGCCAATTGAGACTCAATTTAGAACCAATGCCTTGAAAGCGTTCAATAAATGGATCAACATTTCTGGCAGCGCCCACCAAGACGCTTACCAACAACAAAAAGATCGACTCGAAAAAGAATCATCGAATAACGCTTTTGTCCTGCCTCCAGAAAGTTGTATTGAGCCGGTATTCCATGCTCTCACCGCCGACAAACCCAAGCTAAGATACCGAGTTACGACCCCGACTAAAGTGTTCGCGGTATTGAAAAGGATTCTACCGAGTCGCTTGCTAGACCCTATTTTGAGAAAAGCTGCATAAATTACTAACTTTGAATGCAGAGTCGCAAACTTTAATGTAACGATGTAATTTTTCCGTAACAATAAGATGTCATGATTATCCTATCCCATCAGTTATTCCCAATTGATGGTTCTACTCTGGAAATCTCATGACTTTAAACCGCCTTAATTGGGTAGGTGTGGGTCTGGCGATTACGTTGTTTATTCTGTTTTGAGTATCTCACGCAACGCCTCACTGACTACCTCGATGATAACGCTATGCCTTCCATGTTGAGATAACAATTATATCAACATCGAAGCATAGCGTTTTTCTATTTTTGGTTCTTTTTATCCGAGATAACCGAGTTAGATCTTGAAGTTACCGACTAATCCCCCCATATTTGCAACGTATCCACAAAACAAACCTCAAGGAACGTAAATGCAATCTCCGCATATTGTTGAACTTAATGAGCAGAACTTTCGTCAAGTATTAGAAGGTTCGATGCAGACCCCTGTACTCATCCATTTTTGGGCACCAATGAGCCAAGAGAGCGCCCAAGTCATTCCTGAACTGCAAACTTTAACTCAGCAATACAACGGTGCCTTCACCTTAGCCCTGCTCAATTGCGAACAAGAGCAAGCTATTGCTAGCCAGTTTGGTGTTCAAGCACTGCCCACTATTGCACTGTTTGTTAATGGTCAGCCAGTCGATGGGCTCGGTGGCCCTCAAAGCACAGAAGCTATTGTCGATATGCTCAGCAAACACCTTCCTAGCCAAGATGAACTTGCTTTACGTCAGGCTCTTGAGCAAATGCAAGCTGGCGAGCACACACAGGCACTAGCAGCAATGCAGCAACTTCCAGCAGAGCTGACGAATAAAGGTGAAGTAAAACTGGCGATCGCAGAGTGTTTGTTAGAAACGCAACAATTTGACCTTGCTGAAACTCAGCTAGCAACTATCCCTCTTGAGTACCAAGACAACTACTACAAAGGCTTAGTTGCAAAGCTTGAACTTCATAAACAAGCAGCAGACAGCCCTGAAATACAAGCATTAGAAGCAGCTCTTCAGCAAAATCCGAGCGACGCTAAAACAGCATCTGAATTAGCATTGCAATATCACCAAGTGAACCGCAGTGAAGAAGCTATGGATCTATTATGGTCTTTCCTAGCCAAAGATCTTAATGCTCTCGATGGTGATATGAAGAAAGAGTTCATGGACATCTTGAGTGCGCTTGGACAAGGTAACCCAGTTGCCAGTAAGTACCGTCGACAACTGTACTCTCTGCTTTACTAGTTAAACCTAAAAAGCCGTAGATTAAACATCGAAAATTGACAATTCAATCAATTAGTTTATCGCATAATAGAATGTAAAATGGGCCATAAAATCAATATTTTATGGCCCATTTCTCGTTTATAAATTTGCTCAGAATTTAAATATGAGCCAGTATCAATACTGAACTATCAAAAACTCAAACTTGCAAAGGATTTTGTATGCCTATTGATACCTTGATTACTATCGGCGTCTTTACTGCCGTCGCACTGTTATTTATCTTCGCTGGCGTAAAAACCGTTCCACAAGGCAACAACTGGACCGTTGAACGCTTCGGGCGATACACACACACCCTTAAACCGGGTCTTAACTTAATCATTCCATTTATTGATAAAGTTGGACAGCGCATCAGCATGATGGAGCGTGTTCTCGACATCCCAGCACAAGAAGTCATCTCCAAAGATAATGCAAATGTGGTTATCGATGCGGTTTGCTTTGTTCAAGTTATCGACGCGCCTAAGGCAGCTTATGAAGTGAATGACCTTGAACATGCGATCCGTAACTTAACCCTCACCAATATCCGTACTGTGCTTGGCTCGATGGAACTGGATGAGATGCTGAGTCAGCGTGACATGATCAATACCAAGCTACTGAACATCGTTGATGAAGCGACAAACCCTTGGGGTGTAAAAGTCACCCGTATCGAAATTAAAGACGTACAGCCACCAGCAGACCTTACTGCTGCGATGAATGCCCAGATGAAAGCCGAGCGTAATAAACGTGCTGATATCTTAGAAGCAGAAGGTGTACGACAAGCTGAGATCTTGAAAGCAGAAGGCCACAAGCAATCAGAGATCCTGAAAGCAGAAGGTGAGAAGCAAGCGGCAATATTGCAAGCAGAAGCCCGTGAGCGTGCCGCAGAAGCAGAAGCTAAAGCGACAGAAATGGTATCAACGGCAATTGCTCAAGGTGACATGCAAGCGGTCAATTACTTCATTGCACAAGGTTACACCGACGCATTGAAATCTATAGGCCAAGCTGAAAACGGCAAGATCATCATGCTACCACTCGAAGCAACTGGCCTTATGGGTTCTGTAGCGGGTATCGCGGAGATGTTTGCACATAAGAATGACAAAGGTAGTAAGGACTAACTTATGGTCGAATTACTAGAACAAGTAAACCACTGGCATTGGTTAGCGTTTGGTCTAGCATTGTTAGCGCTTGAGCTAATTGGAACCGCTGGTTACTTTTTATGGATAGGCATATCTGCCATGCTGGTCGGTGCCCTATTAGGAGCATTACCAATTGGTTGGCAGATGCAATGGCTGTCCTTTGCTAGCTTCTCTCTTATTACCACTTGGTTGTGGTGGAGAAGACAACTCTCGAATGACAAGCAATCGGATGCAGGGCGAGAGTTAAACCAAAGAGAAAAGCAATTGGTAGGTCAAACCGTTATTTTAAGTGAAGACGTAAAGAAAGGTAGCTGTCGAATTAAGTTCGGTGACTCTTCTTGGTCAGCAAAGGCCAGTCAAGATATTCCATCTGGAACCGAAATTAAGATTGTCGCTTTAGACGGAATCGTTCTAATAATAGAACCTTTATAAACAAGAGCTATATGAAGCCTGCATTTTCAATAAATGCAGGCTTTTTCTATTTTTGAACCTTAATAATATTCGAATTATCATTGTGATAGATTGAATTGAAAAAAAAATAAGTTCTTATTTCGTAAAGCTAAAAAGTTTGATTGAGCTAAAAAGGTATAAGAAAGCCAGATTTCTTACCCAATATATATATGAATAGTTAACCTTACTCTCGCTTATTTATAATTATTAAAAATGTTAAGTCCGTCCAATTTTTGAAATTTTCTTTTCCTTGTCCATACTTTCAATTATCTCAATTAGAGATAAACCTAATGGAGTTTGTATGAGACATTTTTTAATAATTCTAACGGCTATTTTCAGCTTGTCATTTGGAAGCGCTCTAGCGAGCAGTCAGTCTCCTGGTAACGGAAACATGGGGCCTATCGTTAAGTGTTCAGATGGTAACGCAGTCACTCATGTACCACTGTTGATCTGTAAACATTACGGCGGAAAGGTGCTGTGATAGGTGCTGTGATAGGTGATTAAAGTCAGGCTAGTAATGAAATTGCTGCCTGACGATTATTTAGAACTGGAATAACCTAACTGCGGCCAGATAGATTATTCAAGATAGGACATTCCGTTGAAGTATCTCCAGGGCAGTCATGTACCCAAGATTGTAGCTGCACCTTCATCTTGTTTAACTCCGCAAGCTTCAACTCTATTTCATCTAACTTCTGAGTAGCCTTCTTCTTTACTTCGTAGCTTTGTCTGTTGGGATTCATTGCCAACTCAACCAGTGACTTACACTCATCGAGAGTGAAACCAACCATTTTAGCTCTCAAAACGAACTCTAACTGTTCGATATGAATCTCGCCATATTGCCTGTAACCATTTTCTGATCGGTGCGGTGGGCTCATCATGCCTTTACTTTCGTAAAAACGAATGGATTTCGCTGTTGTACCAACACGCTTCGCTACTTCACCAATATTCACAATCTTACCTGTAAGCCTAAAATGAAAAACCGCAGTACTGCTGTTATACAATACTGCGGTTGAAAAACATAGCTAGAGACTTACGTTAGAAGCCTACTCTTGCTCTAATAGCCAAATCATAGTTTGAGATTTTTCTTCGCTGTTTAGCTTATTGAACCAATATGAAACCATTTCGATTTCTTTTGAGCCTTCTAGTGATGTTGGGGTAGCGTTTTTACGGTTCTTGAATGCCCAATCAGTCACAGCAGCTTGCTCTTCTTTTGTCGCTTGACCATACCAGTAATTAACCATCTCTTGAGCTTGAGACGCTTTTGGTTCTTCAGCAACTACAGCCGCAACAGGTACCGCAACCGGAGCAACAGCGATAGCCGTATGATTATTTGCACCGTTATAAATTGTGTCGATATACGCTTTCGGCACAATGAAAGTTGTACTCATCACTGAGTTTTGTCCATCAAGTGTAAATTCTAAATTCTTTTTTCTTGCTTGCTGGATGTCAGCTTCGCTCAATGGAAATTTAATATACTGAGTCTTTGTGCAGTGTTCGCTGCAGCTCTCTCTTGGAAGTTGTCTCTCTTCAAGGTCTATCGTCTTACCAAAAAAGCTAACGGTTTCGTATTCTTTATAGCTCTGGAAATAGCTTACATCCATGGTAATGGAAGATTCTGGAGCCGAATTCTGCGTTATTTCTTTGTTGTATGTAAAGTAGAGTGACGATTTCAGGATGTCTGCCCCGACATTCGCTTTACTTTCCGCTACATAAGATTGCCCAGTCACTTGAATGTAGCCACCTTTTGGCTGTACATCTGCAACTGAGTCTACAAAATTACTTTGTGAATCGAGTGAACTACAAGCTCCCAAAAATAATGATAATACGACTACACTAACTTTATTCATTATGACTAATTCCTTATGTTCACTATGGAAAAACGCTGGCAAACAAAATTTACCAGCGTTTTGATTTTTATCTAACTGTTTAAGCTAAAGATTCTAGCTTAGAAACCGTATTCAAGACCAACGCGAGTTACGATATCTGTATCAGCGTCACCAACAGTACGACCCGCTACACGTAGGTAAGGTACGAAACCGTTATGAACAGCCATTAACTGACCAGAAATAGTGTTGCTGTCTGAGTTAGCTTCTTTCTTACCGTTAAGTTCAGATTCTAAGTTCGCTGCGTAACCCAGTTTAAAGCCGATTGGACCGTTCCAGTATTGACCAATAATTGAGTAAGAATCTTGTGTTTGCTTACGGATGCCGTTATCTAGCTCTTCGCCTTTAAACGCAGCTGCAATACCAAAACCTGCAGGTAGGCTAGCTTCAAAACCAACGATGTACGCAAATGTATCGTCTTTAATTTCCGCAGCAGCAGCTACAGGGTCAATACCCGTCTCTGGGTTAAACTCAAAACCAGCATCAACAGCTGGAGTTACACGTGTACCAGATTCAACCGCACCCATTAATGTTACTTTCTCGAAGCTGTACTTAGCACTTGCGCCAACAAAGTTTGCGTCACGAGTTGCTGCACCACCACCGTTGTCGTTATCGTCACGACCAACAGAAGCTGCAAAAGAGAAACCGCCAAATTTAGCTGAATCGTAACGAACTTGGTTAGATTGACGATCGTAGTGACCGTTGATGCCGCCCCAATCGAATACAGAACCTAGACCAGGGTTAGAGAATGGCCAGTCGACGATTTCGTATAGTGGAGTAAGAACACGACCCACACGCAGGTTACCCCAAGAGCCAGAAGCACCAACGAACGTATCACGGAAACCAAGCACACCGCCTGAAACGCCGCCATGACCCCAGTCTGTGCTATCTACGTAGCCAGATTCAATCTGCATTGTGATTAATACGTCATCAAACATCTCTTTATGAGCACGGAAGCCGATACGAGATTCGTTCTCTACTGCGTAACCAGAGCTAGAGTCATTGTTATCAGTCGTGTTGTAGTTAACTAGAGAGATAGCTGCAACACCGTATACGTCAACGTTGAAATCAGAGTTGATACCAACTTCTTTCGCCATTACGCCTGTCGATAAAAGTGCAACGGATGCACCTAGTAGAGTACGTTTGAAAATTTTGTTTTCCATGGAATAAAACTCCTAAAAATGGATATAGCTGTTTGAATATTCCCCGCCTAAAGTTGGCCGCCGTAGAGAGAAATACCTTTTCTTGTTTGAGAACCCTAAACTCTGAATTCTCTATTTCCTTTCTGGTTATACACATCATGTGCATCCATGGCATTAAGACTAACTTCGCCCTCAAAAAGATCAATGAGAACTTAATTTTCATCTAAAAAAATATGAGTTGGTGCAAATTTAATAGGTACTTAGTGATCCAGATCGATAAATAGAAAAATCCTCACCAAAACAAAATCAACACCAATAAATTCAATAACTTGAGGTAATCATCACTTTGTAAAAATAGATATGACTCGCATTTTTTATACAACTACAATGGTATTTCATTAATATTGAGCAGCGTCACTGTCCTGATTTTAGAGTTCGTATAGGAACAAAATTCTCAACAATTAAAAAGCCCACATTTTTATATCAGAAACAAAAAAGGCACTCCCTTGAAATGAGTGCCTTTGAGCTTTTTTTATCTGTATTTACTTACGAAATAAGGGCTATTAGATCTTCTTCTGTTCTTATTTCGATACCTAAATCTTGTGCTTTAGTTAATTTAGAACCCGCAGCTTCACCGGCAAACAAGATGTCCGTTTTCTTCGATACGCTACCCGTCACTTTCGCACCTAATGCTTGTAACGCAGCTTTAGCTTCACTTCGACCTAATTGCGACAATGAGCCTGTTAACACAACGACTTTACCTTCTAATGGTAGCTCTTGGTCATCGGCAGCTTCTTCGATGATTGGCCAATTCACACCTAGCTCTATCAGCTGATCGACGACCGCTCTGTTTTTCTCTTGTGAGAAGAAGCTGGTGATATGGCTAGCAACGATGTCACCAATATCTGACACTTCAACTAATTGTTCATGAGTAGCTGCTTGAACCAGTTCCAACGTCTTAAAGTGTTGCGCTAAGTTCATCGCAGTCGCCTCACCGACTTCACGAATACCGAGTGAATAGAGGAAACGCGCTAACGTCGTGTCTTTAGCTTTATTCAACGCACTCACGACGTTCTGTGCCGATTTAGGCCCCATTCGGTCAAGAACAGTAATCACGCCAGCACTTAGCTTAAATAAATCAGCAGGTGTTTCGACCATTTCACGGTCCACAAGCTGCTCAATAACTTTCACGCCCAGTCCATCAACGTCTAGCGCCTTTCTAGAAACAAAGTGTTTAAGTGCTTCTTTACGCTGCGCCTGACAGACTAAACCGCCAGTACAACGCGCTACAGCTTCACCTTCTACACGCTCAACCGCAGAACTACATACTGGGCAAGCATCAGGGAAAACAATGTCTCTAGCCGTTTCAGGGCGACGATCTAGTACAACAGCCACTATTTGTGGAATAACGTCACCTGCACGGCGAATAATAACGCTGTCGCCTACCTTCACGCCTAAACGCGCAATCTCATCGGCATTGTGTAAAGTGGCATTGCTGACCGTCACGCCACCAACGAAGATAGGTTCAAGTTTAGCAACCGGCGTAATAGCGCCAGTACGGCCCACCTGAAATTCAACGTCATTGAGCAGTGTAATCTCTTCTTGAGCTGGGAACTTATAAGCAATTGCCCAACGTGGCGCTCGTGCAACAAAACCAAGCACTTCTTGAGCCGCGATATCGTCGACTTTGATAACAACGCCATCAATCTCGTAAGCCAGAGCATCACGACGAGTCATAATATCTTGGTAATAGGCTTTCACGTCTTCGAGAGAGCTCAGTTGCTTAGTCTCGGGGCACATAGGTAAGCCCCAACCTTTAAGCTGTAAAAAGCGTTGGTAGTGACTATTTGATAGCTCAGCGCCTTGTACAACACCGACACTGTATGCGTAGAAAGCTAGCGGACGTTTCGCAGTAATACGGGAATCAAGCTGACGCAGGCTACCTGCGGCGGCATTACGTGGGTTAACAAATACTTTCTCGCCTTTCTTCAACGCCATCTCATTCAACTTATCGAAACCCGCTTTTGGCATAAACACTTCGCCACGAACTTCAATACGCTGCGGCCAGCCTTCACCTTGTAACTTAAGTGGGATAGAGCTGATCGTACGCACGTTTTCAGTGATGTTTTCACCCGTCGCACCGTCACCACGTGTCGCAGCCTGAACTAAAATACCATTCACATAGAGTAGGCTAACTGCAAGGCCATCAAGCTTAGGTTCACAACAGAAAGTCTTGAGGTTAGCGGTTGGCGCTCTATCAGACATTCGCTTATTGAACGCATCCAAATCTTCATCAGAGAAAGCATTGTCCAGAGAAAGCATTGGGATCTCATGAGTCACTTGAGTGAAACCATCGAGAGGCTGACCACCAACACGTTGGCTCGGAGAATCTACCGTCACTAGTTCCGGGTTCTCTTCTTCGATCTTTAGCAATTGCTGCATTAATCGATCGTACTCGACATCAGGGATCTCAGGGCTATCTTCTACGTAATAACGAACGGCGTGATAATGCAGAGTTTCTCTTAACTGCTCTAAGGTAACTTGAATCGATTCTTTCATATCATTCTCTATCGTGATTGAAATATCAAAAAGGGCTCCCTTAGGAGCCCTTTTCTATAAATATAGATTATTTACAAGGCTAAACAATACGGCTAGGTATTCGATGCCGTCATAAAGTCTCTGATTTGCTTGCGGTAGTCAGATAAACGGTTTGGTGTCATTAAGTTGCGTGACTCATCCAACACGTTTCCGCCCATATCGTCGGCAATTTTCTGCGCCGTACTCAGCATCACATTGAAGTTTTGATCAGCTTGACCATAACAAGGCAACGTCATAAAGAACGAAATACCTTTAGTCGTGAAGTCAGCAGGATCATCATGTTCTAGCGTTCCTGGCTGCATCATGTTTGCAACGCTGAAAATAACCTTTGGTGCATCTGTAGATTGTGCAAAGCAGTGGTAGATAGACATCTCACCATAAGTTAAACCGTTGTTCTCCATGCTGCGGAAAAGTTCAGTACCAACGAATGGGATCTCTCCAGCACAGTGAACATTAAGAACGATCACTTCTAAACCAAGTTCTTCATCTGGTTTTGCTTCTTCAACAGTCGCACTTTGCGGAGTCACGACTTCTTTCGCTACAACTGGCTCTCTTTGAGTAAGCGTTTCGTTTGGAACGACTGGCTCATCAACTGTTTCAGAAGGCTCTTCAAACGAACCGTACTGCTCTTTAAAGCCGGCATGGTTTTCTTTTTGCTCGTCAGTCAACTCAAAGCTTGGAACTTCAGGCTCAACGTCCTTCTCTTCCTCAATCACTTCAGGTTCACTTTCAACCTTAATTGGGTCTTCTACGCTGAAAGAAGGAAGATCATTTAATTCGATATCATCTTCGTAAGCTTCTTTCGCTTGTGGCGCTGTTAGCGGATCTGAGTCGATCAGCGGATCAGTATCAGAGGGTGAAACAGCAAAATCCGGCTCTTTACGTTCTTTTCGGATTATCTCAAAATCATCTTCTGGGGCGAATGAACGGTTTGGAATAGTTTCTGCTTCATCTAAGCTGTCGTTATCAAGCTTACCGAGCGGCTTATCTCCAAACTTTGCTTTCCCTTCTTTTTTACTCGTCCATAGACCATGGAACAATAATGCGGCGATAGCTAATGCGCCAACAATAATGAGTACAAATCGCAATTCCTGCATTTTTCGCTCTCAGCTTTCTTAGTCAACTAGCTATAAACACGCTGTCACTAAGTTGGGTTAATTTGGCTAATCTCACTACTCTATCAAAAGTAGCCACTGTTTTAGAACAACTTAATACAATTAGTTCCTTACATGGTGTGATTTTCACCACGCTTTTTTTCTTAATTTCGGTCGAGTACACTAGACATGTTTGCTATTTAACCAAATTCACATGTGACCTAATTTAAATATGACTATTGAATCTGTTCCCCGCTCCGGCTTTGGCTATTTTATTTTCGGAATAAAAATCGCTTTATCACCGAGCATTCGTAAGTTTGTACTAATGCCACTTATCGCGAACGTGTTACTCGTTGGTGGTGCCTTGTTTTATATCTTCTCCAACCTAAACACTTGGATTGAAGGTTGGATTGGTGCATTGCCAAGTTTCTTGTCGTGGTTGTCATACATTTTATGGCCATTACTTGTGTTAACCGTCTTGGCCACATTCTCGTATTTCTTTAGCACGCTCGCTAACTTCATTGCCGCACCGTTCAACGGTTTACTCGCGGAAAAAGTTGAAGAGTTGTTGAGCGGTAAAAAAGTTAATGACGATGGTTTACTTGATGTCCTCAAAGATACCCCACGTATATTAGCGAGAGAATGGCGCAAGCTTGTCTACATTCTGCCAAAAGCGATCGGTTTATTCCTACTTTTGTTAATTCCAGCACTAGGGCAAACCGTTGCTCCGTTTTTATGGTTCATTTTCACAGCATGGATGTTAGCGATTCAATACGCCGACTACCCGTTCGATAACCATAAAATCAAATTTGATGACATGAGAAACAATTTGAAACAAAAACAAGGTAAGAGCTACAGCTTTGGCGCGCTTGTTTCTGTGTTCACTACTATTCCAATTTTAAACCTGATTGTGATGCCCGTTGCCGTTTGTGGCGCGACAGCAATGTGGGTTGCTGAGTTTAAAGACCAAGCTCTACGTTCTCGTCTATAGTTCTCGTCTCTAACCCTTTCTACACTTCCTAGTTTCGCCTATCTTTTTGAAGTTCTGATTTCAATAAAGATAGGCGTCAATTCTGCTACATATCTATATGATATAACTTTTTAATCCTTTTACCTTTTTTTCAACTTGTTTAATCTAAATTCAAGCTGAACAAACATCGAAAGACACTAGACGGTAAAGTGATTGATATACTACGTTTAGTTCTGTCATTAAATGAAGGAATATCGCATGAGCAAGATCTACGAAGACAACACCCTAACGATTGGTAACACACCTCTAGTCCGCCTTAACAAAGTAAGCAAAGGTAACGTCCTAGCTAAGATCGAAGCTCGTAACCCAAGCTTCAGTGTTAAGTGCCGTATCGGTTCTAATATGATCTGGGAAGCAGAAAAAGCAGGTACGCTTAAGCCAGGTATCGAGCTTGTTGAACCTACCAGTGGTAACACAGGTGTTGCACTTGCATTCGTAGCAGCAGCACGCGGTTACAAACTAACGCTAACTATGCCTGAATCAATGAGCCTAGAACGTCGTAAGCTGCTTAAAGCGCTTGGCGCAAACCTTGTGCTAACTGAAGCACCAAAAGGCATGAACGGCGCGATTGCTAAAGCAGAAGAGATTGTTGCTTCAGACCCAGACAAATACCTACTACTTCAACAGTTCAACAACCCTGCTAACCCACAGATTCACGAGCAGACGACTGGTCCTGAAATTTGGGAAGCAACAGACGGCGAAATCGACGTGTTTGTAGCGGGTGTTGGTACGGGCGGTACTATCACTGGTACGAGTCGTTACATTAAAGGTGAAAAAGGCAAAGCGATTACTTCAGTCGCGGTTGAGCCGGCTGAGTCTCCAGTGATTGCACAGGCACTTGCAGGTGAAGAAATCAAACCAGCTCCACACAAAATTCAAGGTATCGGTGCAGGTTTCATCCCTGGAAACCTAGATTTAGAGATTATTGACCGTGTTGAATCGGTAACTTCTGAAGAAGCGATTGAGATGGCTCAACGCCTAATGAAAGAAGAAGGTATTCTTGCAGGCATCTCATCTGGCGCGGCAGTTGTAGCAGCAAACAGAATCGCCGAACTACCTGAATTTGCAGGAAAAACTATCGTTACTGTACTACCAAGCTCTGGTGAGCGTTACCTAAGCACAGCCCTATTTGCTGGCATCTTTACGGAAAAAGAGAACCAACAATAATATGTGGTCAAATCAATTTTTCGTCCAAAAAAGCCCCGTTTAGGGGCTTTTTTGTTGATCCCTGCCCCACCTTTGGTAATATCAGGTCTGTTTTATTTTTCGCTTCAAAATAAAAGAAGCAATAAACAAATTCTGAAAGTCATGAGTACTCAGCAAAAGACGACCATGGCTGGATAAAAATTTATAACCAGTCTAAGTTCTAACACGAACATGGCGTACTAGCCTCTAGCGCATTTGGGCTAAAGCAGTTAAGCTAATCTGGTTACAAACTTACAAAAAATAAATTAATTGGGGTATATAAAATGTACGAGAAGCAAGTAGAAATCACAGCAGAAAACGGTCTTCACACTCGTCCAGCTGCACAGTTCGTTAAAGAAGCAAAATCTTTCGACGCTGACATCACAGTGACTTCTAACGGCAAAAGCGCTAGCGCGAAAAGCCTGTTCAAACTACAAACTTTAGGCCTAGTAAAAGGTACTAACGTTACTATTTCAGCTGAAGGTCCTCAAGCTCAGCAAGCAGTAGACCACCTAGTTGCTCTTATGGATCAACTACACTAATACGGTCTCCTTCTTTCAAAGCCATTTTGCATAGCAAAGTGGCTTTGTTCGAAATAGATAGGAATAAGCGCGACATTAGTCGACGACTTAAAGTCACACACTCTCCCGTTTACAGTTGAACAACTAAGGTAAGGCTATGATTTCAGGCATCCTAGCATCTCCCGGTATTGCTTTCGGTAAAGCACTACTACTTCAAGAAGATGAAATTGTCCTAAACACTCAATCTATCTCTGACGACCAAGTTGAAGCAGAAGTACAGCGTTTCTTTGACGCTCGTAACAAATCTTCTCAACAGCTTGAAGTTGTTAAGCAAAAAGCACTTGAAACTTTTGGCGAAGAAAAAGAAGCAATCTTTGAAGGCCACATCATGCTGCTTGAAGATGAAGAGCTAGAAGAAGAGATTTTAGCACTCATCAAGAAAGAAAAAATGCACGCAGACAACGCGATCCACACTGTGATCGAAGAGCAAGCTTGTGCGCTTGAATCTCTTGATGATGAGTACCTAAAAGAACGTGCAACTGATATCCGCGATATCGGTACTCGTTTCGTTAAAAATGCTCTAGGCATCAACATTGTGTCTCTATCAGACATCAGTGAAGAAGTTATCCTAGTAGCTTACGACCTAACGCCATCTGAAACTGCACAAATCAACCTAGACTACGTTCTTGGTTTCGCTTGTGACATCGGCGGTCGTACATCTCATACTTCAATCATGGCACGTTCTCTTGAGCTTCCAGCTATCGTTGGTACTAACGATATCACTAAGCAAGTTAAGAACGGCGACATGCTTGTGCTAGACGCGATGAACAACAAAATCATCATCAACCCTTCTGAAGCTGAATTAGCAGAAGCTAAGAAAATCAAAGCAGATTTTGAAGCAGAAGCGGCTGAACTAGCAAAACTAAAAGATTTGCATGCTGAAACTCTAGACGGTCACCGTGTAGAAGTTTGCGGCAACATCGGTACAGTAAAAGACTGTGACGGTATCCTGCGTAACGGCGGTGAAGGCGTTGGTCTGTACCGTACTGAATTCCTATTTATGGACCGTGACGCGCTTCCTACTGAAGAAGAGCAATACGTTGCTTACAAAGAAGTAGCAGAAGCAATGGAAGGCGAGTCAGTGATTATCCGTACTATGGATATCGGTGGCGACAAAGACCTACCATACATGGACCTTCCACAAGAGATGAACCCTTTCCTAGGCTGGCGTGCAGTACGTATCAGCTTGGATCGTCGTGAAATCCTACGTGACCAACTACGTGGCATCCTACGTGCGTCTGCACACGGTAAACTACGTATCATGTTCCCAATGATCATTTCTGTTGAAGAGATCCGTGAACTGAAAAAAGCAATCGAAGAGTACAAAGTTGAACTTCGCGCTGAAGGCCTAGCTTTCGATGAAGAAATCGAAATCGGCGTAATGGTTGAGACTCCAGCAGCTGCTGCAATCGCACACCACCTAGCGAAAGAAGTATCTTTCTTCTCTATCGGTACTAACGACCTAACGCAATACACTCTTGCGGTAGACCGTGGTAACGAAATGATTTCTCACCTATACAACCCACTATCTCCTGCTGTTCTTACAGTAATCAAGCAAGTGATCGACGCATCACACGCTGAAGGTAAGTGGACTGGTATGTGTGGTGAGCTTGCTGGTGATGAGCGTGCAACGCTACTTCTTCTTGGTATGGGTCTAGATGAGTTCTCTATGAGCGGTATCTCTATCCCTAAAGTTAAGAAAGTAATCCGTAACTCTAACTTCGCTGAAGTTAAAGCTATGGCTGACGAAGCACTATCTCTACCAACAGCTGCTGAAATTGAAGCTTGCGTAGAAAAGTTCATCGCTGAGAAAACTCAGTAATCGCCAATCGCTTAATAACGTTAGACGGCTAAAAATAGTCGTCTAATTTGTTAGATTGGTATAGTATATTCTACAGAATAAAACTAAACGTTAGGAGCATGACACAATGGGTCTGTTTGACAAACTGAAAAAGCTTGTATCTGATGACAGCGCTGATGCTGGTGCAATCGAAATCATCGCACCTCTTTCTGGTGAAATCGTAAACATCGAAGATGTGCCAGATGTAGTTTTCGCTGAAAAAATCGTTGGTGACGGCATCGCGATCAAACCAGCTGGCGACAAAATGGTAGCTCCAGTTAACGGTACTATCGGTAAGATCTTCGAAACTAACCACGCATTCTCTATCGAGTCTGACGACGGTGTTGAGCTTTTCGTTCACTTCGGTATCGATACTGTTGAACTTAAAGGCGAAGGCTTCACTCGTGTAGCTGAAGAAGGTCAATCTGTTAAAGCTGGTGACACTATCATCACTTTCGACCTAGCGCTTCTAGAAGAGAAAGCAAAATCTACGCTTACTCCAGTTGTTATCTCTAACATGGACGAAATCAAAGAGCTGAACAAGCTTTCTGGTTCTGTAACTGTTGGCGAAACTCCAGTTCTTAAAGTAACTAAGTAATCTCGATTACTTATCTGCTTTAATTAAAACGCTACCTAAGGGTGGCGTTTTTTGTGCCTGTTATATTGCTCGAGTTCCTTAAACAACAGTTCTGATTACTACTCCCACCTTGCTGTAAACAATCCCTCAATAAGCCACAGTAATCCCAATCCTTAATTACCGACTAACACCTACTTTGTATTAAACCAAGTTAAACGCCATTCTAGGCGCTGCTACCGCACGTTAAATCACGGGGGATGACTTCAGGCAGACAACAATTCTCTGATATCTCGCTCGACTCGATTCTGAGATGACGACTAAAGACTTCGATTCAGGTAAACAATGGATCAATACCACCCAATCGTCGTCCTTCGCTCACCAAATAACAGGCAATAAAAAACCCAGCCGAAGCTGGGTCTGTTTAGCGCTCATCTCTCACCACGAGCTAATTTGTGGAAGCCTAACGTCAACACTATCGGTCAACGTGGCTTTTCAATCGATTAACCTAGTAGGCTAAGTGCCGAGTTCGGTGCTTGCTTCGCTTGAGCAAGAATCGAGCTTGAAGCTTGAGAAAGGATCTGAGACTTAGTCATCTGAGTCGTTTCTTTCGCGAAGTCGGTATCTTTAATACGGCTCTTAGATGCGTTAACGTTCTCGTTAATGTTGTCTAAGTTGCTGATAGCGTGATCGAAACGGTTTTGGAAAGCACCTAGCTCAGCACGGTGACTGTCTACATACTTAAGGGCCGCATCGATTACTGCTACAGACTCTTGTGCGCCGCCAACAGATGTTACGTCGATAGTATCAACCGTTACGTCTTTAGCTGCTTGAATACCTAGCTCGCCCGCAAGACCGCCAGAGAAAGACACATCGCCGCTCACTTTGTTGTTGCCTGTGAACATTTGTAGCTTGCCGTCTTCAGTAACAGACGCTTTAACAGAATCTTGTTGACCGTTGATGTAAGTCGCTAGCTCTTCGATGTCATCACCCGCTTTTGCGCTGATGTCGATTTCTTGTGCTTGGCCGAAGTTGTCAGTGAACGACAGTTTTAGGTCGTTAGAGCCCGCTTGAACGTTCCAGTCTTTGTCTTTCGCGTTCTCAGTTTGGTAGCTCTTACCACCCATCTGAGCGTTATCAGAGCGCATGTCTTTCAGTTGAAGCATTACCGCTTCACCGTTGTCCGCACCGATTTGGAATGACTGAGTTCCGTAAGTGCCATTAATGAGTTTGTTACCACCGAAAGATGTGGTTTCTGCGATACGGTTAAGTTCATTGTTAAGCGCAGTTACTTCTTCTTGAATCGCTACACGCTCAGATTTTGAGTTTGAGCCGTTTGAAGACTGTAGAGACAAATCACGCATACGTTGCAGGATGTTCGTTGTCTCGTTCATTGCACCTTCAGCAGTTTGTGCAATAGAGATACCGTCGTTCGCGTTACGTACAGCAACATCAAGACCACGGCTCTGAACGTTCAAACGGTTCGAGATTTGTAGGCCCGCAGCGTCATCTTTTGCGCTGTTGATTTTTGAGCCAGAAGCTAGACGCTCCATTGATGTTTGTTGTGCGCTGTTTGCGTTGTTTAGGTAACGTTGCGCTGTCATCGCTGAAACGTTTGTATTTACATTCACTGCCATGGTGATTTCTCCAATTGATTTTCCGGTATAGCGGTTTCCGACGTCTCGGAAAACCAAGTAGTTCTCTCAAAGTTACTTTTAATAACGGCGTGATTGGCGAAACCTTTAGGAAAAAAACAACAAATTTAAAGAAATAGCGGTAAAACAGAAGAAAGCGTGACTGGTCGTAAAATTATCGAAAAAAGATGAGAAAATCGCTAAAGTTGCCGGGAAGTCAGTCGAGTGAGAAATTGTATTTTTATTCGCCAAAAAGCACCGACCAAGCTGAAATGCTTTTATAAGATTGTAGGTAATTCATTAACCTAATAACGTTAAAGCTAGATTCGGCGCTTGCTTGGCTTGAGCGAGTATCGTTGTGCTCACTTGCTGCAGTATTTGTTGCTTGAGCATTTGAGTGGTTTCTTTGGCGTAGTCGGTATCTTTGATTCGACTGTTTGATGTCGCCAAATTCTCATGAACGTTTTCAAGATTGTTAATGGCATGATCAAAGCGGTTTTGCATTGCCCCTAATTCAGAGCGATGGCTATCCACGTACTTCATCGCGGTATCTAAAATAGAAACAGCACGCTGCGCACCACCCACATCCGTCACATTGATGTCATTAACTGACTCGTAATAGCCCGCTGACATCGAAAGCTCACTGGCTAATGAACCTGAAAAAGAGATGGTACCCGCGGTATCTTCACCTGACATATAAATCTGAAGTTGTCCGTCATCATTAACAGAAGCCGATAAGAGATCCGTTTGACCATTAATGTAAGTCGCCAACTCTTCGATATCATCGCCCGCTTTCGCATTAATGGTGATCTCTTGAGGCTGACCAAAACGATCCGTAAACGACATCGTCATATCATTCTGGTTTGATTTCACTTCCCATGAATCACTGGCCATGCCATTAGCAACGTAGCTAAAGCCGCCCATGTTGATGTCATCAGTACGCATGCTTTTCAAACCAATCTGCACAGCTTCGCCCGAACTGCCGCCGATTTGAAACGAGGTGTGCCCAAAACTGCCGTTAAGGAGTTTTTTACCACCGAATGAAGTGGTTTCGGCAATTCGATTCAGCTCGTCATTTAACGCGGTGACTTCTTCTTGAATAGCGATTCGTTCCGATGAACTATTCGAGCCGTTACTCGCTTGTAGGGATAAGTCTCGCATGCGCTGCATGATATTAGTGGTTTCATTCATCGCCCCTTCTGCAGTCTGCATAATGGAGATACCGTCGTTAGCATTTCGAACAGCAACATCAATGCCACTCATCTGTGCTTCTAATCGATTTGAGATCTGTAAGCCAGCCGCATCGTCTTTTGCACTATTAATACGGCTCCCTGAAGCTAAGCGCTCCAAAGATTGGTTCAGCATGTTGTTAGCATTAGAGAGGTTTCTCTGGGCCACCAGCGCTGAGACATTTGTATTAACAGTTATAGCCATAGACCTTCGCTTACAAAAAGATGAATAAAACTCACGATTGCTCTTATATCGACCAGTTCATATAAAGCTTTAATAAAAAAGGAGCCCTGAGGCTCCCTTTCTTTGCTGCAGATGAGGTGATTTACTTAATCGTTAATACACTCAACATGTCAGTTGAAGGTGCAAAGTAGTAAGCGCCAGTCACTGCTTTGGTAAAGCGAAGCAGTTGGTCTGTTTTGCCATCTGTTGTGCCGTACATGCTCTCTAACATCGCATCGAAGTTATGACGAACGTTACAGTAAGCAATGAACAATAAGCCGTGGTCGCCCGTAGCAGTACCGTAAGGTAGACTGTGGCGAACAATCTTAAGCCCCTTGCCTTCTTCTTTGATATCCACACGGCCAACGTGAGACGCCGCAGGAACATCATCTAACTCAATTGAATCAGGTTTAGTTCGGCCAATCACTTTCTCTTGTGCCGACACATTCAAGCGATTCCAAGCTGGCAGATTGTGCACAAAACGCTGCACCATTACATAACTACCACCAGCGAATTCACCCTCAGGCACAATAGCAACTTCAGCACGTTGTGCGTCTTTCGGGTTTTCAGTGCCATCAACAAAGTCTGTCATGTCACGAGAGTCTAGGAAGCGATAACCATAAGTTTCATCAACCACTTCAACATCAGCTGCTACTTCAGATAGCAATTTACGCAAGATAAAGAAGTGCAGATCATGTCGGTTTGAATGACAGTGAATCAGAACGTCAGACAGTGTGCTCGGTGCTGTGATATCACCTTCACCCAGCACAGGGAAGTCGATCAAATCAGCGGGCGCTGCTTGCTCGAACCTATCCCAAAAAGCTTTTGAGAACGCAACCGATGCCGTTAAGTTCGCATCAGGCTGAGTTTGGTTTAGTTCGTCGATTAGAGTCGGAAGCTTTTGAATTTCTGCTAGTACATTAGCAGTATTAGCGTTCACTTTAAGTTGAACGTAAAGCGCGAAAGGCCCAGCTTCAGGCAAAATAGCACTTTGAACGTTAGGCTGCTCATTTGAAACATTAAGCATAGATTATTCCTTCCAGTTTTAGCTTCTAAGTATAATTGTGAATGGGACAAATGTTTTGATGAGAATCAGTCTTCGAGCTCAACCACTTTAAAGCAATCCCTTGCAGCATGGCTATTGGTTAGATAAAGCGCTAACCACAGCAGCAACAATAGGGTGATGCCATTTGACCAACGGAACCATCCGTTATCCAAATAGATTAAATAAATCGTATGGGAGCCCTGTGCCAAGATAGCCATCATGGTAACCCAACGTCCCCATGACACGACTTTGTTAAGGCGCTTTCTATCTGGCGATCTTAGCCCAAATAACCACATCAGCAGCAAACTAGGCACACTCAACGCGATCCCGACATAAAACATCTGATGGTCTGGGTAGATTATCTCAAGAATATCGGTTCCCGATTCTCGGCTTGCGCCTGCAACAATGAAAACGACCAAGGCTTTCGCAAGAAACAACCAACCTAGCCAGAGCAAGATTGGAGCTTTCAAAAAGCCGTGCTTGTCGTATTGTTCTATGGAGTACCGCACAAATCTCACTTTCACTTATTTTCAAACCAACACTTTAACGCAAATCATTCATACTTAACTAGCTTTGCGTTATCTTAGTAGCCAATCCGTTTTAATTGTCGAACTCAGTATGAAAAACAAAACTAATACGCCCTCTGTTGAATCTCAACAGGAAGCACTGAAGATAGCCAAAGCGACTCAAAAGCCAGCTCAAACCAAAGAACAAACTAAACTGATTGCTCAGGGTATCGAGAAAGGCATCGCACTGTACAAGAAACAGCAAAAAGAACGCAGCCGCCAAGCCGATAAAGCGAAGAAGCGCGTACAGAAAGAAAAACAGACTCAACAAGCTAATCAACACCAAGAAGACACGATCGAAACAAGTGTTGAAACACCATCAAATCACGCCACTAAACTGCCGTGGTTACTACTGTTCGCAAGCTGGGTAGGCTTCGCGATTTATTTGATGCAATAGCAGGGTAAACGTATGAAAAAGGAATTAGTCGCTTTGGCTATGAGTGGCATGTTACTCGGGTGTACCAAACCCACATCAACGCCTCATAGTAAAGCGGACAAGGTACAAATGGATTACCACGGCCTGATTAACATCGAGCAGTGTGAGTATAAAGGGGAAATCACTGGCAGCGAAGGTCATTGGTACAGCTACTTGTTCTTTCCCAATGACACCCTGATTCAAGGTGCGATGAATGAGCTTAAATCGAATGCCATTGAGCTAGGCGCAGACACCGTCATCTTTACCCTACCCCAAGATTTCAGCACTTCCGTGACTATGCTTGGTACCGCCTACCTGTGCGAGTAAGCAACTAAAGCGGCATATCGATATGCTTTGATTTTATGACACCCAAAAGAAAGCCAGCTTTCGCTGGCTTATGCACTAAATCCAAGGCTTGTTGCTATATCGCCTTTACGCTGGATAACCCATTGACTGTCAAATGGCCCCCAGTCGGATAACTGGTAATAGCCATCATTATGACGTCGCCCATCTTGAACAAACATAAGTTCGATACCGATCCCCGGTAACGCCTTGAGTACATCTTGAATAGTACGACGAGGCCACCCCGTTTTTTCGATGAGTTTAGGCACATTTGGCCTATCAAGGCTTTCCACTAACAATGCTAAATATAGCCGCCTTGCAAAAACAGGACTCAACTCCATTGACACCTCCTATATATGTGCAGCTCAATTATTTCTTTTTTCGCTGACAACATGTTGAGGCTGATCAATAAGTCTCCAATAGTGACATTTTCTTACGCTTTTTTTTCACTCTATGAAATATTCATCACTCTATTTTGTCTGAGTTGCTGCTTCCTGATAGGATTCAACTCATAACAATGAAATAAAATCACTCAAAGGAAGAATAATGACTATCACCATGTTTGGTATCCCAAATTGCGACACCATTAAAAAAGCAAAGAAATGGCTCGAAGCTGAAGGTATCGAGTTCGAATTTCACGATTATCGCAAACAAGGCATCACAGAAGAGCTAGTAACAAGCTTCTGCTCTGAGCTAGGTTGGGAGCTTGTGCTAAACAAACGTGGTACGACTTATCGCCAACTTTCTCAAGAACAGAAAGACACCCTAACAGAAGAAAAAGCGGTGACTTTGCTTGTTGAACAACCTGCAATGATCAAGCGCCCAATCTTAAAAGTTGAGGGTAAGCTTCACATCGGATTTAAAGCCGACCAATACGCGGCTATTTTTGCTTAGATCGTTGTATTTACATAGACAGACAACAGGACGTTGATCAGTGAATCAGCGCCTAAAAATTAATGACTAGACGTTTTATTTAAACAAGGAATTCAAGGATGACAGATAGCCCAACTTTGGCTCTGGCAAAAGACCTAATCAGCCGTCAATCGGTAACACCAGAAGATGCAGGCTGCCAAGACCTGATGATTGAACGCTTAAAAGCACTCGGTTTTGAAATCGAAGTGATGGTATTTGAAGATACGACCAACTTCTGGGCTCGTCGTGGTACTGAAGCGCCTCTGTTTGCTTTTGCTGGTCACACTGATGTGGTACCTGCAGGCCCAATCGAACAGTGGAACACTAAGCCATTCGAACCGACTATCGTAGACGGTTTCCTACATGGCCGTGGCGCTGCTGATATGAAAGGCTCTCTGGCTTCAATGATTGTTGCCGTCGAGCAGTTCATTGCCAAACACCCAGACCACACAGGCTCAATTGGTTTCCTGATCACTTCAGATGAGGAAGGTCCTTTCATCAACGGTACTGTACGTGTTGTTGAAGCATTAATGGCGCGCGGTGAAAACATCGATATGTGTATCGTTGGTGAACCATCGAGCACTGAGTTCGTGGGTGATGTCGTGAAGAACGGCCGTCGTGGCTCTATCACTGGCGACCTAACGATTAAAGGCACACAAGGTCATGTTGCCTACCCTCACCTAGCAAACAACCCAGTACACAGCTCTCTGCTTGCTATTAATGAGCTAGCAACAACTGAGTGGGATAAAGGTAATGATTACTTCCCGCCAACCAGTTTCCAAATTCCAAATGTGAGTGCGGGTACTGGTGCTTCAAACGTGATCCCTGGTGAGTTTAATGTTCAGTTTAACCTACGCTTTAGTACAGAGTTAAGCAACGACATCATCGTTGAGCGCATCACAACGACACTCGACAAGTATGATTTCGAATACGACCTAAGATGGACATTCAATGGCGACCCGTTCTTAACAGACGCAGGTTCACTGCTTGATGCTATTGTTGATGCAGTGGGTCACGTCAATGATGTGAAACCAGCACTGCTAACGACTGGCGGTACATCTGATGGTCGCTTTATTGCACGTATGGGCGGACAAGTGGTTGAACTAGGCCCTGTGAATGCAACGATTCACAAGGTTAACGAATGCGTGAAGGTAGCCGATTTAGAAAAGCTAACTGACATGTACGAAAGAACATTAGTGAACCTATTCGCTAAATAGTCTTTCATCAGCGATTCATAGCATCCAATTATTGAGAGACTCGTTATGACACCAGAGCAGCTTACCGGACAATCAGATTCTCATCTAGAGCCTAGCCTGATCGGCACCAAGACCTTCTTGGTCCACAGTGAGGTTAAGAATGACCTGAATAATTTGATTGAAGCTGCTCAGCTCGCTGGTTTTAAAATGGAGATTGCCAGTGGCTTTCGCGACTATGAAAGGCAATCTCTGATTTGGAACCGTAAGTTTTCTGGCGAAGCTCCGATATTAGATTCAGAAAGCCAACCTCTTGATGCTTCAAAACTGACCGAACAACAAAAGCTATCGGCTATCCTGAGATGGTCTGCGCTTCCCGGCGCGAGTCGTCATCATTGGGGTTGTGACTTCGATGTCTTTGCTCGTAACCACTTACCTGAAGGCATACATCTGCAATTAGAACCATGGGAATACCTTACTGGCCACCAGCAATCGTTTTACCAATGGCTATCAGTTCATGCTGCACAATTTGGTTTCTTCTTTCCTTACAGCCAAGATTTGGGTGGTGTGGCGATCGAACCATGGCATATCAGCCATCGCAAAGTATCGGAGTCGTGTTTATCACAGTTATCTCCGACTTTACTTGGCAAGCAACTCCAATCTAAGCCAGTATTAGGGTATGAGATTATTATGGAGCAGCTAGACGAGATCTATGCACGCTTCGTAGCGAATATCAGTCATTAGGAGCGCTTATGTTGGAGTGGCTTACAAACCCTTGGGTTATCATCATCATCGTAGTTAGCGTTGTTGTGGGTAACATCGCAGCGCTCAAACAGACAGCCAATATGGATCTGACGGGGCGTGGTAAAACTGAGCGAGATTTAGATAAGCTCAATCGCTCGGATAAACTTAACCAAGAGAAAGCTGAAAAAGAAGAATCCAAAGACAATAAAGACGCATAGCCTTTTGCTTTGGCTAATCAGCTTGATTGACCAATTTTGATTGACCAATGTAGCCTGATGACAACGAATACAATAAAAAAGAGGACACAGTGTGTCCTCTTTTTTATTTGCTTTTGCTAATCACAAGGCTGATTTAACTCAGCTTGTGACGGCTTGAATGACTACTCAGCTTTCGCTTCTTTGTCATCTTTGGTTTGGTCAGCAATATGCGCTAATACCGGAACCATAGACTTAAGCAGCTCTTCTTCTACTGGCTTACCTGATGCATCCGTTACGTTGATTGACGTACGGTTGCCAAGGTCACCAAATAGGAAGTTGTAAGTGCCTGGCGCTAAGTCGATAGGCTGTAGGCCAATTTCTTCCCAGAACTCATCATCTGGTGCTGCGTACTTCGCCTTCACCGTACCCTGAGATTGATTGCGTTCTTCAAGCTCAAAGCCCATTTCAGGCAACAAGTTAGGCAGACGCTGCCAGAATACATTGTATGGCGTACGAGCAATAATCACAGGGAAACCACTACGGTCAGCACCCATTGAAATTGGAATACGCTTCACCAACTCTTGCGCTTTCAGCGCCGCTTCAGCACGAAGGTTTTCATCGTACTTAGCCATAACTAGGTTGGTCAGGAACGCGTTGTAACGCTCTTTATTGGTTGCCGTTACTGTTTTCTCTTCAGTACCTTCACGCCAATCAATCAGATTAATCTTGAAGCCATGACGGTTGTTTGCTTGGAAGCGAGAGATAGAGTAACGACTACCAATCTCTACGTCTTCATCTTCAGAAACCCAAGTTACCCAATCGGTCTCAATCTCATTCTCTGATTGCTCACGAATACCAATACCACGTTGAGCCAGCATATCTACAGCCGTTTGCCACACGCGGTCTGCCTCTTCTGCGCGAAGAAGCCATAGTGTCACTTCACCGTTTTGACGCTCAGCACGAGCACCCGGGATCAGTTCAAGAACCTGTTGCGGTGGACGAATATCCACTTCACGACCAGTACCACCACTGAATTCACCGCTTGGGATGTCAAAATTTGGGTAGAACTGAGGCTGAGCATCTACAGGCAATTGCCATTGTGAAAACTCAGGTGTTTCTAAGTATTCGAAATCATCTTTGGCTTGGCGACGTTGAGTCGGGTTGCCAGAACATGCTGTAAGAACGAAAACAGCCAGTGACCCAATCACTAGCTGGTGAGAATACTTCATTTATACTCCTAAATGCCGAAGGTTCGCTTCGGCATCACTTCATACGTTTTAGTAAATGCACGCTTCAGTCATTGCTTGAGCAACAACAGGTTGAGCTGGCTCTGACAGTTCAGTCAGCGGTAGACGTAAGCCACCTTCAGCAATCAGACCCATTTTATGAACCGCCCATTTTACGGGAATAGGGTTAGACTCAACGAACAAATTCTTATGTAGAGGCATCAAACGCTCATTGATCGCTTCCGCTTCTTCAAACTTACCTTCTTTTGCTAGCTTGAACATGGTTGCCATATCAGCGGCTGCAACATTGTTCGTTACAGAGATCACGCCATCGCCACCACGCTTAACAAATTCTAGGCCTGTTAAGTCATCACCACTTAGTAAGATAAAGTCTTCGCCACAAAGTTCACGGTGAATTGCAATTCTGTCGAGATCACCCGTCGCATCTTTCAGTGCAACGATGTTTTCGATCTCAGCAAGACGAGCAACCGTTTCTGGCAACAAGTCTACCGCAGTACGACCTGGAACATTGTATAGAATTTGTGGAACGTCACTGACTTCAGCAATCGCTTTGTAGTGTTGGTACAAACCTTCTTGAGTCGGTTTGTTGTAGTAAGGCGTTACGCTCAGGCAACCAGCAATACCAGAACCATTCAACAAACGGCTGAATAGAACAGATTCATGAGTTGCATTTGCACCTGTACCAGCGATAACGGGAATACGACCATCAGCAAATTCAACGATCTTGTTGACGACTTTGACATGCTCTTCAATAGTGAGTGTTGAAGACTCACCTGTTGTGCCAACCGCAACCAGACCATCACTACCTGCAGCAATATGGTGCTCAACTAACTTTTTAAGGCTGTCGAAATCCACTTCACCATCTGTATTAAATGGCGTAACTAGCGCAACGATACTTCCTGAAAACATGTCTATCTCCCTTAATTTATTCTTTTTGCATGTTACTGTAAGCCAATCAATAAACACAAGACATTAAAGTGGCTTACCGGCAACATCTGCATTAAATATTGTCGTATGTTTGAGGTAAAACGACTTCTAACGGCGTTCTACCTAGAATTTGGGTAACCTGCACTCAATCTAGCGGATAGCACATCACTGGATGTCAGTAACAAGTAAGCTGTGCTCTCATCGCTCTATCTCATTTTTTAACGCGCTCGATATTCTTATCATTGGTTGCATGTTCGAAGCAAGGTCGCACATAAAAAGCCCCGCACGCACGCTTATTCCACGAGCTAACTGTGCTAACATGCATGAATCAATGGAATATAAAGAGACGTGATTTTATGACTCAACATCTAGTAATCACAGCTGTGGGCACTGATCGCCCAGGTGTATGCAACCAAGTGGTTCATTTAGTCACCCAATCAGGCTGTAACATTATTGATAGCCGTATCGCCCTGTTTGGCGAAGAATTTACGCTTATCATGCTGCTGTCTGGAAAGGCAAACAACATTACCCGCGTTGAAACCACCTTGCCCTTGCTTGGACAAGAGCACGACTTGATTACGATTATGAAGCGAACCTCAACTCATGATGTTA
Source organism: Vibrio sp. 10N.261.51.A4 (assembly GCF_041471945.1). Classification (NCBI taxonomy): domain Bacteria; kingdom Pseudomonadati; phylum Pseudomonadota; class Gammaproteobacteria; order Vibrionales; family Vibrionaceae; genus Vibrio; species Vibrio sp. 10N.261.51.A4. The sequence goes on along the minus strand of NZ_JBFRPJ010000079.1, from coordinate 61,797 downwards.
TTGAGAACTCTTACACAGTAGAGGTGTTCGTTGAGTCAGACGATAAAATCGGACTTACTGAGCAGTTTACCCAGTTCTTCGCAGACCGAAACATCGGCCTCGATTCGTTAAGTGCACGAACCATCAATAAATCTAAGGTTCAACTCGACAACGACCAATTCCATATCTCTATTACCGCTTCTGTGCAATCAGAATGTAACTTGATGCAGCTACAAGAAGAATTCGATTCGCTGTGTCAGAGCCTATCAGTCCAAGGCTCGCTCAACTTTATCAAAAACAGTCTTTAAAAAGGAAATGTCATGAATACGCTAACGGCTGGTGTTCCAGCACCTGCTTTTTCTCTTCCAGATCAAGATGGCAATATCGTATCTCTTGGTGACTTCAAAGGTAAAAAAGTACTTTTCTATTTTTACCCTAAAGCAATGACTCCAGGTTGTATTGTGCAAGCGGAAGGCCTGCGTGATATCAAAACACAGCTTGATGACCTAAACGTGGTTGTTCTAGGTGTGAGTGTTGACCCAGTAAAACGCCTACCAAACTTCGTTGAAAAGAAATCTCTAAACTTCACACTGCTATCTGATGAAGACCATAGCGTTGCTGAACAGTTTGGCGTTTGGGGCGAGAAAAAATTCATGGGTAAAATCTACGACGGTCTGCACCGTATTAGCTTCCTAATTGATGAAGAAGGTCAGATTGAACATGTCTTCAACAAGTTCAAGACTAAGACTCACCACGAAGTGGTTCTAGATTACTTCAATCAAGAAGCTTAAGGGCGATTTGAGTGAGTTAATGACTTAGATTCATCACTCTCTAAGGCAATAGCAACACTCATTAAGCTAATTATTAAGCTAATTATTAAGCTAATTATTAAGCTAAGAGCAAAAAGGCCGAACATCATGGATGTTCGGCCTTTTTCTATAACAAGATCAATTACTTTTGATGTTCGGGGTCATCGTCTAATGCGTGACTCGGTAAGGCATTCCAAACCGCCTTAACTAACGTTGCCAACGGGATAGCAAAGAACACGCCCCAGAATCCCCACAGTCCACCAAACACTAACACGGCAACAATAATGGCCACTGGGTGCAGGTTCACCGCTTCAGAGAAAAGAACAGGAACGAGCACGTTACCATCTAGCGCTTGGATAATACCGTAAGCGAGAAGCAACCAGTAAAACTGAGGCTCTAATCCCCACTGGAACAGGCCTACAATCGCCACAGGAACAGTCACAGCTGCCGCGCCGATATAAGGGATCAGTACCGAGAAGCCAACCGCGACAGCCAACAAGACTGAATAACGCAGATCCAGAATCGCAAAGGTTACGTAGCTGACACCACCAACAATTAAAATCTCTAAGACTTTACCGCGAATGTAGTTCGAGATTTGCTGGTTCATCTCTTCCCATACTTTGGTCGCTAAACGACGATTTCGAGGAAGTACACCGCTCGCCATTCTGATCATCTCTTCTTTGTCTTTTAACAAGAAGAAAATAAGCAGTGGTACAAGAATCAAGTAAACCGCTAAGGTCGCTAAGCTCACAAGAGAAGCAAGAGAACCTTTGACAACACTTTCACCAAAACCTAACGCTTTGTTCTTGGCGTTAGACATAATGGACTCAACGATCTGCAGGTTAGCTAATTCTGGATAGCGTTCAGGAATCGTCGCAATGAAGTTTTGCAAGCTGCCATACATGCTTGGGATATCATTAATTAGATTGCCCACTTGTTGCCAAATGGTTGGTACCAAGCCAAAGATCGCAAGTAGCATCACGCTAAAGAACATCATGATCACCAACATCACCGAAGGCGTTCTTGGAACACCGAGTCTTTGAAGTTGGGTAACAGGCCACTCGAGCAAATAAGCCAACACAATCGCAACCAAGAGTGGTGCAATTAGGTGACCAAAGAAGTAGATCGTAATAAAGCCGAAGAGAATGATGGCAACCAAACTGACAGCATGGGGATCAGAGAAACGTCGTTTATACCAACGATTGACCATTTCAAGCATCTGACTGCAATTCCTTTTTAGTGACGAGGAGATGATGGTAATTAGAGCAAACCTCAGTGATGACGTCATAGGCTTGCTTAGACAAATAAGTAACAATATCTTTCATCGAACTGTTATCAGACACATAAATTGACAATGACTGCCCTACTTCTAACTTTACACTGTGACGCTTGGCTAATAATAGCGCCATTGGACAGCGCTCTTGGCGTAAATCTAGAATATTAGGTGTCATTCTTGAGCTCGATGCTTATTATAAGGGTCGTATTGTAATCTGTTTTTGAAAACGCGCCATCATTCATTCATCCTCCTTCATGATAGCGCACGCACTTGGCAAAGGTTAAATCAGATAAAGAACCAATTTCCATTGCACTTGTCTTACTGTCAGAAGAAACGGAGTATTACTGACTAATATGTTTAAACGCGCTCGCTCAATTGCTTGCTTATGCATCGCAGCTACATTAAGCACCCCAACTATGGCGAATACCAATAGTTTGGAGCTACCAGATATCGGTACCGCTGCTGGCGGCACACTCACTATCGACCAAGAGCTTATCTATGGTGATGCCTACATGCGCATCATCAGAAGTAGCCAGCCTATCGTAAACGACCCAGTTCTAAATCTATATATTGATACTCTTGGCCATCGTCTGGTCGCGAACGCAAATGATGTAAAGACACCTTTCCAGTTCTTTATGATCCGTGACCGCAACATCAACGCCTTTGCTTTCTTTGGTGGTTATGTTGCTTTGCACTCAGGTCTATTCCTGCATGCACAATCTGAAAGTGAATTAGCTTCTGTATTAGCGCACGAAATCGCGCACGTAACCCAACGTCACTTAGCGCGTAGTATGGAAGACCAAGCGCGCCGCTCTCCAGCAACCATTGCAGCGCTAGCAGCCTCTGTACTACTGGCAATTGCAGCTCCTGAAGCCGGCATTGCAGCCCTAACGGCAACGACTGCGGGTAATATGCAAAGCCAAATCAACTACACCCGTAGTAATGAAAAAGAAGCCGACCGCTTTGGTATCAACACGCTAGCAAAAGCTGGGTTTGATGTGAATGCGATGCCACGTTTCTTTGGCCGTTTAGCTGATGAATATCGCTATGCGAGCACACCACCGCCAATGCTACTGACTCACCCATTACCAGAAGACCGAATTACCGATTCACGTGCTCGTGCTCGTAGTTACCCGCCACTGAAACTGGCTCCCTCTCTGGACTACCACCTAGCAAGAGCCCGCATTGTTGCGCGCTATGCTGGCATTAATAATGATGCTGCTCTTGATTGGTTTGAGCGTCAGCTAAAGAAAGCCCCTAAAGCTTTGGTTTCGTCATTAGAATATGGCCAAGCACTGGTTTACCTAGACTCTAAAAAATTAGACAAAGCAGAGCCCATCCTGAACAAGCTGATTAACAGCGATCCAACCAACCTGTTTTATCTAGATGCTATTTCGGATCTGCACATCGAGAAGAAGCAGCCTGAGATTGCGATTAAAGAACTTAAATCGGCACTGGTTCGTCAACCAAACAACCCGGTTCTGACCATTAACTACGCCAACGCACTGATTGAAAATGAAGATCTTCAAGAAGCGGTTCGCGTATTGCAGCGTTACACGCACGATAACCCGAATGACACCAATGGCTGGCACTTACTTTCAAAAGTAAATACGAGCCTTGGTAATAGCGACGAAGAACTGGCTGCTCGTGCAGAAATTTTGGCACTGCAAGCCAACTGGAACAAAGCGATTCAGTACTACACGCAAGCAAGCCAAATCGCAGAATTAGGAAGCCTAAAACAAGCACGCTATGACGCTCGAATTGATCAGCTAATGATTCAACGAGAGCGCTTCTTGTCGCTACAATAGAGTGTTTACTGGTAACGCTCGTTGCCAGTATAAAAAGAAAGCTCAACGTTACACAAAAAAAAGAAGTCACCTATGGTGGCTTCAGCTAAACAATTAAATCAAAAATAATAATGAGGAAGAACCATGTCTGTCGTGATTTATCATAACCCACGCTGCTCAAAGAGCCGTCAAACTCTAGAAGTGCTTCAGGAAAACGGCGTACAGCCAGAGGTAATCAAATACCTAGAGACTCCGTTAACAGTTGAACAGCTGAAAGTACTGTTCACTCAGCTTGGTTTTGACAGTGTTCGCGACATGATGCGCACCAAAGAAGCGGACTACAAAGAAGCAAACCTTGGTGATGCTTCAGTCACTGATGAAGATCTTTTCGCCGCGATGGCAACCAATCCAAAACTGTTTGAGCGCCCAGTCGTTGTCGCGAACAACAAAGCAAAAATTGGTCGTCCACCAGAGCAAGTGCTAGAGATTCTGTAATCCAATATGAGCATTAACATTCTTGTTCTTTACTACAGCCGCCACGGCAACACACAAGCTCTAGCAAGGCAGATTGCACGAGGGGTTGAGTCTATCCCAAACTGTGAAGCCATGTTAAGAACGGTGAACGACGTGTACACAGTAGAAGAGCAGCCTGATTCACGCTATCAACCAACCGATCCTATTGCCTCGTTACAAGAGCTTCGATCTTGTGATGGTTTGGCGCTAGGCAGTCCGGTTTGGTTTGGTAACATGGCCGGGCCAATGAAGCACTTTTGGGATAGCACGACATCAATGTGGATCAATGGTGATCTCATCGATAAGCCAGGTTGTGTATTTACCTCTTCTTCATCATTGCATGGTGGTCAAGAGACAACACAACAAAGCATGATGTTGCCCCTGCTTCATCACGGCATGTTAGTCGTGGGCATCCCCTACTCAGAACCGGCGCTGCACACCACTCAAACTGGTGGTACGCCTTATGGTGCAAGCAGTACTGGAGAGAGCGCTTCACTTAGCAAAGAAGAGATTGAGTTGGCGCAAAACCTAGGTAAACGCCTAGCGCGCATCGCAATAAATCAGAAGGGAATTTCTCAATGATGTATATGCCAGAGAAGGCTATGTCTCCCAAAACCAAGCTATTTCGCTACCTTGCTTTAGCGGGCAACTTGTCGCTTTTATTCTGGGTGGTGGCTTGGCAGATGACGCTTTCACCGCACCCTCATCTCAGTAATGTCACACTGGCGATTGCTTGGGCTATCCCGCTGTTATTGCCATTACCGGGCATTTTAGCAGGAAAACCTTATACGCACGCATGGGCAAATTTCGTCTTGATGCTCTATTTCCTACACGCATTAACTATCTTGTATGTAGACGATGGTGAACGTTTATTAGCGGCTGTAGAACTGCTTCTGACGACTCTAGGTTTCGCGGGCAATATCTTATTTACTCGCTTTAGAGCCAAAGAGTTAGGCATCAAGTTGAAGCGTCTTTCTGAAGTAGAAAAGAGAGAAAAAGCTAAGTTCGAGCAATAATATTAAGCCCATGCTTTTAAACTGACCGCTTACAAACAAAAAGCCCTGCGAGATTGCTCTTGCAGGGCTTTTTTCAAGTTTTCATTTCAATCAGTCATGTCAGCTGACAATTATGAGCGAACCCACTCGTATACCAAGCTTGGCTTAGCATGTACTGGCGCAGTGATGGTTAGATCTTCTGTACTAGAATCCTCTAACGTTGCGTCAGGCGTATTCGTTAGCTCAGCATCCTCAGATACCTCGTTGCCCTTAATCACTTGTACGCCTGAGTCAGTTTCGTCACCAACGACTTCAGCAGCGTCTGTTGAATCATCACCTACAGACATTGTGTTGTCTTGAGTTTCAAATTCAGGGCTCACTTCAGGCTCAATGTAAGATTCTTCAACCTTCGCGACTTGTCGAATACTTGCTACTTCTTGCTCAAACTCTTGTTGAGTCGACAATAAGTGAATTCGGAAAGTGACTTCGTTGTTCTGAATCTTCAGAATATCTAGGCTTGCCACCGAGTTTAGACGCTTAAGTGCGTTCTCTAACTGGAAGAAGTCTTGAGCATTATTCAGGCTAATAAACTGCGTTAAAATCGATTCTGATGACTCACTCGCTACCGTCACAGCACTTTTGCCTGCGTAGTAGTTACTGATTTGGTCAACTAACTTCTTAGAAGTCGTGTCGCTGTTACCCGATAGTGAACCACTTACAGGCGATGTTGGTGCACTCGTCAATTGACTTGGCTTTTGATCGTATAGAGCCCAACGTAGGCCTGAAGATTGAGCCTTTATCACCAACACAGCATCAACAGGATAACGCTGACTCGCTTTACTGATTGGCGTAACAAAGCTACCCCACAAATCAGAAGTCGCAATACCCGTAATATCGTCAAAGTCACCCACAGGCAGCGTTAGAGGCAAGCCACGCTCTTTTGCGTTCGCTTGTAAGCTAGCTGCTAACTGTGAGTTAGAGTGTTCCCATACGATGTTCTTGTCGTAGTTGTCCTCTTCCACAAGCCAAACAAGGATGTTTGAACGCGTGTCAGGCCAGTAAGGTAACTGTGCTTGAGTCAACAGAGAACGGATTTGAGCACCGTTAAAACGCATACGCAATGTTGATTGGTCATTGCTTTCGCCAAAACTCATTTGAGACATGTACTGCGAACTCTTGCGCATCGCCTTTTGAATCGTCTCATTCGAAGCGACATCAGTTTGGCCACTCGCACGTATCAATACCTGCTCCATACCTGTATTTCTTGCCACTTGTTCTGGCTGTTTGTCTTCAGCGTTAATCGCAACTTCAGCACTAAAGATATCTACTTGAGTTAAGGCATAACTCGGAGAGGCTAATAGTCCCATCAACAACAATGCTATGTAGCGCATACTGATCCTAATATTCAAATCTTGTGCCTAGATGATAAGCAACTATGGATTGAGGGGCAAGGTCGATAGCGCCCACTGTGTTTAATAACCACAAAATATCACCTGGCCATGATAAATCGCTCACTTATAAACTGAATTTCTAGGGCTTAGATGGATATAAAACATCACTAAGATAAATAAATTTGATCTATTTGGTGTAGCAATCGATTGCCAAGTGATAGAATCCCGCGAATTTTATTTTTCGCTTTTCATATAACGACCATTTTTAAGGACATAACATGAAAAATGCTCTGCAAGGTGCGCAAATGCTGTTTGTAGCATTTGGTGCGCTTGTATTAGTGCCGCTACTGACTGGACTCGATCCCAACGTTGCACTGTTTGGCGCAGGTATCGGTACCCTTTTATTCCAACTTATTACACGCCGTTCAGTGCCAATCTTCTTAGCATCTTCTTTTGCTTTCATCGCGCCTATCATGTTTGGTATTCAAACATGGGGCGTTGGCGCAACCATGGGTGGCCTAATGGCGGCAGGTGTTGTGTATGTATTGATGGGCGCGTTAATTAAAGTTCGTGGCGTTGGCTTCATCCATAAACTGCTTCCACCTGTAGTGGTTGGCCCTGTGATCATGGTTATCGGTTTAGGCCTTGCGCCTGTTGCGGTTAACATGGCGCTAGGTAAGACAGGCGATGGTGCGGTTCAGCTTGTTGATGCAGACGCTGCCCTGTGGATCTCTTCAATTTCACTGTTAGTGACGATTGTCATCAGTGTGTTTTCAAAAGGCTTCCTTAAGCTACTGCCAATCTTCGGTGGTATTGTTGCGGGTTACATCACCAGCTTGGTATACAGCGCGGTAGACTTCACTCCAGTAGCGCAAGCATCGTGGTTAGCACTACCAAACTTCACCATGCCGGAGTTCAACATCAACGCTATCTTCTTCATGGTGTTTGTCGCGATTGCCCCAGCCGTTGAGCATGTAGGTGACATGCTGGCGATTTCTAACGTGACGGGTAAAGACTACCTTAAGAAACCTGGCCTGCACCGCACAATCACAGGTGACGGCGTGGCAACAATAGCTGCTTCTATGCTGGGCGCTCCACCAAACACAACTTACAGTGAAGTAACAGGCGCAGTAATGCTTACCAAAGCATTTAACCCTGTAATCATGACTTGGGCTGCAGTAACCGCTATCGTTCTTGCATTGGTTGGTAAGCTAGGCGCATTACTGCAAACCATTCCGGTTCCAGTGATGGGCGGTATCATGATTCTTCTGTTTGGCTCTATCGCAACAGTGGGTCTTAACACGCTAATCAAAAACAATGTTGACCTACACAAATCACGTAACCTTGTGATTGTGGGCATTACTTTAGTCTTTGGTATTGGCGGCATGGCCTTTGGTATCGGTGACTTTAGCCTACAGGGCGTAAGCTTGTGCGGTATCGTTGCGATTCTACTTAACCTAGTACTTCCAGAAGAGCTAGGTGACAACACTGTGGTAGATAAAGCTCAAATCGATTAATGAGTCGGTAAGGCTAGATTCCAAAGAATCACAACCTAACAAGATCAAAAAAGGGAGAGCATCGAATGCTCTCCCTTTTTATTAATACGGTTAATTCAGCGAGTTAAGAAACTGTTTAGAGTCACTTAAGCTGAAACCGAATTACTTAGTACCGAAGATCTTATCGCCAGCATCGCCAAGACCAGGAACAATGTAGCCCTTGTCGTTTAGCTTCTCATCGATTGCAGCCGTGTAAAGCTCAACATCTGGGTGCGCTTTTTCTAGAGCAGCGATACCTTCAGGAGCAGCAACAAGCACAAGAATCTTAAAGTGCTTACAACCTTTCTCTTTCATTAGGTCGATAGTCGCGATCATAGAACCACCTGTCGCAAGCATTGGGTCTACCACTAGAGCAATACGCTCGTCGATGTTAGATGCAAGCTTGTTGAAGTATGGTACTGGCTCAAGTGTTTCTTCATCACGGTAAATACCAACAACGCTGATACGTGCACTTGGGATGTGCTCAAGAACGCCGTCCATCATGCCTAGACCAGCACGTAGGATTGGCACTACCGTTACTTTTTTACCTTTAATTTGGTCAACTTCTACTGGACCGTTCCAACCGTTAATCGTCACACGCTCAGTTTCAAAGTCTGATGTCGCTTCGTATGTTAGAAGGCTACCCACTTCTGTCGCTAGCTCACGAAAACGCTTAGTGCTAATCTCACCTTCACGCATCAGGCCAATTTTATGTTTTACTAGCGGGTGTTTCACTTCAACAACTTTCATTTCCAACTCCGGCAATATTTAAACAAACCTGTAGATTATACACGAACTCTAAGGTTATTTCAGAATCTTTATTCTAATAAAAAAAACCGCGCAAACGTTTGCTCTTGGTAATCAAGCCCTGTTAGAATAGCGCCGTTTTCACATCCAACTTAAGTTCGAGGACTATCCCGTGAGTGGTAATACTTCTTCTCTAAGCTACAAAGACGCTGGTGTTGATATCGACGCAGGTAATGCACTAGTAGACCGTATTAAAGGTGCTGTTAAACGCACTCGTCGCCCTGAAGTAATGGGCGGTATTGGTGGCTTTGGCGCCCTATGTGAACTTCCAACGAAATACAAAGAGCCGGTACTTGTTTCAGGTACTGATGGTGTTGGTACTAAACTTCGCCTTGCTTTGGATCTGAAAAAACACGACACCATTGGTATCGACCTAGTGGCAATGTGTGTGAACGACCTAATCGTTCAAGGTGGTGAGCCGCTATTCTTCCTAGACTACTACGCAACAGGTAAGCTAGATGTAGATACAGCAGCAGACGTTGTTTCTGGTATCGCTGAAGGTTGTGTTCAAGCTGGTTGTGCACTAATCGGTGGTGAAACGGCTGAAATGCCAGGCATGTACGAAGGCGACGACTACGACGTAGCTGGTTTCTGTGTTGGTGTTGTAGAAAAAGCGGACATCATTGACGGCACTAAAGTAGCAGCAGGCGACGCACTTATCGCTGTTGGTTCAAGTGGTCCACACTCAAACGGTTACTCTTTAATTCGTAAAGTTCTAGAAGTTTCTGGTGCTGATAAGAGTGAAGAACTAGAAGGTCGCACTATCGGTGAGCACCTACTAGAACCTACTAAGATTTACATCAAATCGGCACTTAAGATGATTGCTGAGCATGACATTCATGCTATCTCGCACATCACAGGTGGTGGTTTCTGGGAAAATATCCCACGCGTACTTCCTGAAGGCACTAAAGCAGTCATTGATGGCAAGAGCTGGGAATGGCCTGCTATCTTCAACTGGCTACAAGAGAAAGGTAACGTGGAAACATTTGAAATGTACCGCACTTTCAACTGTGGTGTAGGCCTAGTTGTTGCTCTACCTAAAGATCAAGCAGACGCTGCTGTTGAACTACTGAAAGCTGAAGGCGAAAACGCTTGGGTTATCGGTGAGATCGCAAACGCTGAAGCTGGCGAAGAGCAAGTTGAAATTAAATAAGTGATACGCTCACTTACTTAGTTAATCAATGAGGACCTAATGGTCCTCATTTTGCTATTTAGCCCGCAGAAAACCTTAGTTTATGTAGGTACATTGTAAACAATTCAGTTAATCAATCGTATGACCCACTCTATGAAAAACAATCACTCAAATAAAACCAGTCACTCTCAGAAAAACATCGTTGTGTTAGTTTCAGGAAGCGGAAGTAACTTACAGGCTATTTTAGATGCCTGCGATAGCGATATGATTGATGCATCGGTTAAAGCTGTCTTCTCAAACAAAGCAGAGGCTTTTGGATTAGAACGAGCGAAAACCGCAGGTGTTGACGCTCATTCAGTGAATCCAAAAGACTTTGGTTCACGTGAAGAGTTTGACCATGAATTGATGGTTCAGATCGATGCTTACCAGCCAGATTTAATCGTACTCGCTGGCTACATGCGAATCCTGAGTTCAGAGTTTGTTCGTCACTATGCAGGGAAAATGGTCAACATCCACCCTTCTCTGTTGCCGAAATACCCAGGCCTACACACCCACCAGCGTGCCATTGATGCGCAAGACAAAGAACACGGTACTAGCGTCCACTTTGTTACCGAGGAGCTCGATGGCGGCCCTGTGATCTTGCAAGCTAAGGTGCCGGTATTTGAAGATGATGATGCTGATATGTTGGCAAGCCGAGTGCTGACTCAAGAACACTGCATTTACCCTATGGTCTGCAAGTGGTTCGCGGAAGACCGTTTATCAATGGTCAATGGACAGGCTGTGTTAGACGGTAAAGCATTAGGTAAACACGGTTACGCAGAAGAGTAATTCGTCAAACGACTCTCAGACAACAAATTGCTGAAAAACAAAAAGGCCGCTTACTGACTGGTTAGTGCAGTAAGCGGCCTTCGTTTGTTCGGGTTCAAGCAATACGATCTACAGCATTAGCTTAATGGCTCTGTCGGTGCTTGGCTCGCTACCTTTTTCGGCGCATAAGCAACATCTTCTAACGCTTGATGGTTGTTGCCAATCAGCTCACCAAAATGAAACAGTGCGTATTCGCCCGGCTTCATTCTAAACCACTGTTCATTGTCCGTAAGAGGTTGAGTTGCTACCACCGTCACCACATCATTTGGCGTAGTCTCTTCTTGGAAGTTTATCTCAACATCTTCATCAATCAGGCTCGCATTACCAAAAGGTGCGCGTCTGGTTATCCAGTACAAATGGTTAGTACAGTAAGTCATCACATACTCACCATCACTCAATAACATGTTAAATACGCCTTTCTCGCGTAGCTTGTCACAACACTCAGCCACGAAACGAAACATGCCTTCCATGTCTTGAGGTGGTTCAGGAAAACGTTCTTCTAGTTGTTTCAGTAGCCAACAAAAAGAGAGCTCACTGTCCGTTTCGCCGACAGGTCTAAAACGCCCACTCACCAGATCATCGTAATCTGATAATTGACCATTGTGAGCAAAGGTCCAATATCGCCCCCAAAGCTCACGGGTAAAAGGGTGTGTATTTTCTAGATTAACGCCACCACGGTTGGCTTGACGGATATGACTGACAACAGCTTGGCTTTTAATTGGGTAGTTTTGAACCAACTCAGCGATCTTAGATTCACAGCTCGGATTCGGATCTTTGAAGGTACGAAAACCCTTTCCCTCATAAAAGGTAATACCCCAGCCATCACGATGCGGGCCAGTGTTGCCTCCACGCTGCATAAGACCAGTAAAGCTAAAACAAATATCAGTTGGCACATTCGCGCTCATACCGAGCAATTCACACATGGTTTAATCTACTCCCTATTAAAACCAATGGAGCCAAAAAGCTGGGCTCCAAATGTCTGTAAAACTATTATTCCATCTCTTTTTCGACAAGCTGAATCACAATGTGGATGATCTTAATGTGAATCTCTTGGATGCGATCTGCGTAGCCAAAGTGTGGTACTCGGATTTCGATATCCGCACAACCCGCCATTTTACCGCCATCTTTACCCGTCAATGCAATCGTCTTCATGCCTTTCGCTTGAGCCGCTTCAATCGCTTTTAGAATATTGGCAGAGTTACCTGAAGTCGACAGACCGAACAACACATCACCTTTACGACCTACCGCTTCTACATAACGAGAAAATACGTGGTCGTAGCCAAAATCATTACTCACACAAGATAAGTGGCTAGGGTCTGAAATCGCAATGCCAGCGTAACCTGGACGGTTTTCACGGTATCGGCCTGTAAGCTCTTCCGCGAAGTGCATTGCATCACAGTGTGAACCACCGTTGCCACAAGAAAGCACTTTGCCCTCTTGCTTGAATGAGTCAGCAATCAGTTTTGCCGCCGCTTCAATTTGAGCGATGTTATGGTCATCACTCAGGAACTTATTCAGAACGTCAGCAGCTTCGTTTAATTCACTTTTGATTAGGTCTTGGTACATAAGACTTATCTCTTATTTTTTTTGACGCAGCTTAAAGTGCGTGAAATGAGAACTGAGGGTTTTCCCCTCTTTATAGCTGAGTTTACCCACAAACATGAAATAGTGTCGACACTTAAGCCCAAAGATTGCCACCTTAATTAACTTGTCGTTGTAAATCCGTCCAAATATTCGCCACCAACCTCTCACAATTAGAACTTTAACTCTATTGAGATCACTTTTTACTCACCTTGGAGTTTTACAAATATTTAATATTTTGTTTACACTTGACTGGTTAGACCTCTTACCTAAAACTTAATAACAATAAGTGATCTCTGAAAAGGAAATCGATCATGAACATATTGCTCTCCCTACTCGGCATGACCGCCATCTTAGGCGTCTGTCTTTACCATAGAGTTAGTCTGGTACGTGCATTAGTTGTATTAACCGGCGCAATGGTAGCATTAACACTGCTTGGCGGCGTGGCTGTTACCGGCTGGCTTTGCTATCTATTAGCCGTTGCGATCTTTGCTGTACCGACCATTCGTCAGACACTGATCAGCCAAAAAGCACTCTCTTTATTTAAGAAAGTTCTACCGGCGATGTCTCAGACAGAAAAAGAAGCACTAGAAGCCGGCACAGTATGGTGGGAAGCAGAGCTGTTCAAAGGCAAACCTGAATGGAAGAAACTTCAGAACATTGCTGACCCGAAACTCTCTGAAGCTGAGCAAGCGTTTTTAGATGGTCCAGTAAATATCGTGTGTGAAATGGTCAATGATTACCAAGTCACTCATGAGCTTGCTGATTTGCCACCAGAAGTATGGCAATACCTGAAAGACCATAAATTCTTCGCCATGATCATCAAGAAAAAATACGGCGGCTTAGAGTTCTCAGCTTACGCTCAATCTTTGGTTCTACAGAAGCTAACAGGCGTTTCTAGTGTATTGTCATCGACGGTTGGCGTACCTAACTCATTAGGCCCTGGTGAGCTTTTACAACACTACGGTACAGAAGAACAAAGAAACCACTACCTGCCTCGCCTAGCGGAAGGTAAAGAGATCCCTTGTTTCGCACTAACTAGCCCAGAAGCTGGCTCAGACGCTGGCTCTATTCCAGATTACGGTGTGGTTTGTAAAGGCGACTGGCAAGGCGAAGAAGTACTCGGCATGCGCCTAACTTGGAACAAGCGTTACATCACTCTCGCGCCTGTCGCGACGGTATTAGGCTTAGCTTTTAAACTTCGTGACCCGGATGGCCTGCTTGGTGACCAAAAAGATCTTGGTATCACTTGTGCGCTTATCCCAACGGATTTAAAAGGCGTAGAGATTGGCAACCGCCACTTCCCACTAAACGTACCTTTCCAAAATGGCCCGACGCAAGGCGACGATATCTTCGTGCCTATCGATTTCATCATTGGTGGCCAGAAAATGGCCGGTCAAGGCTGGCGTATGCTGGTTGAGTGTCTGTCGGTTGGTCGTGGTATCACACTACCTTCAAACTCAACCGGTGGCATTAAGTCTGCCGCGCTTGCAACTGGCGCTTACGCTCGTATCCGCCGTCAGTTCAAACAGCCTATTGGCCGCATGGAAGGGGTTGAAGAGCCACTTGCACGCCTTGCAGGTAACGCTTATGTAATGGACGCTGCAAGTAACCTAACCGTTGCGGGCATCGACCTTGGTGAAAAGCCTTCGGTTATCTCTGCAATCGTTAAGTACCACTGTACTCACCGTGGCCAGCGCAGCATCATTGATGCGATGGATATCGTCGGTGGTAAAGGCATTTGTTTAGGCCCATCGAACTTCCTAGCTCGTGGCTACCAAGGCTCGCCTATCGCGATTACGGTTGAAGGCGCAAACATCCTGACTCGTTCAATGATCATCTATGGTCAAGGTGCGATTCGCTGTCACCCTTACGTACTGAACGAAATGGAAGCGGCTTATTCTGAAAGCAGCGATGCGCTTGATAAGTTTGATTCAGCGTTAGCAGGGCACGTTAGCTTTACGATGAGCAACCTAGTCCGCAGCTTGTGGTTTGGTTTAACCGATGGTCGTGGTTCTGATGCGCCAACACCTTCAAATAAAACAGATAAACAGACACAGCGTTACTACCAACAGCTAAACCGCTACAGTGCAAACCTAGCGCTACTGTCTGATATTTCAATGGCAGTTCTAGGCGGATCACTGAAGCGTAGAGAACGTTTATCAGCAAGACTGGGTGATATCTTAAGTCAACTTTACCTCGGTTCAGCAACGTTGAAGCGCTTTGAAAGTGAAGGCAGCCACGCTGAAGATCTACCGTTAGTACATTGGGGGATGCAAGATAGCTTACGTCAGACTGAAGTGGCGATTGATGAATTCTTAGCGAACTTCCCTAACCCTGTGATTGGTCGTCTGCTTCGTGTTGTGCTAATGCCATTTGGTCGTATCCGTCGTGCCCCAAACGACAAGCTCGATAGCAAAGTTGCGCACATTCTACAAACACCAAGCGAAACACGCTCTCGTATAGGTCGCGGCCAATACCTAGAAGCGACGGAATACAACCCAGTAGGTAAGATTGAAAAAGCGCTAGAAGTGATTCTTCAAGCTGAACCTCTGTTCGACAAAGTCTGCAAAGAGACACATCAAAAACGTGCCTTCTTACGACTTGATCTTGTTGCTCAGTTGGGACTTGAGAAAGGTATCTTAACGCAAGACGAAGCAAATCTTCTGATTAGCGCTGAGGAACATAGACTGTACACGATTAACGTGGATGACTTCTCACCAGAGGAGCTTGCAGCAAAATCTCAGTACCCAGACCAATCGATTGATAACGTCGCTTAAGGCCAGAAAAAGAAACAAAAACGGGACTACTATGAGTCCCGTTTTTTTGTTCATGATTTCGTTGCCACAAATTCCAATGCTTTATCTAGCAGCTTATTCTCTCTAGACAATCTAATCATCTAAGCGAGTTACTTGGGCGCCTTGAGCTGCATCTCAGGTAACGCTTTTTTCTTCGCCTTGACCTTACGAACCACAAACCAAATCAATAAGCCCAATAGAATAGCGACCACATTACCCACCGCAATAATGATCATACTGCGCTGTCTGTCATCTTCACGTTTTTGAAGGATCATCAACTCTGTTGCGATACGCTTCTGTTCAGCAAGAGCTTCTTCTTGAAGACGTCGTGACTCTGCTAAGTCGATATCTTCAACAACGCTGTACGACTGCTCGGTAATTGGAAAAATCAGCGGGCGCTGACTTGAAGCATCAGTGGCATAAACCATCCCTGACCAATTATAAATTCCTAAATCGCCATTATAAGGCACCTCTAAAGCGACTTTCATTGCGTCGACTTCAGCTTGCCCCTGCTTGTACATCACATATTCATCAGGAGCCTTGTGCTCAACATGAACCGCTAACGAGCTCGGTGCGATCATCCCCTGTTCACCAGACACCACAATAGTATGAGGTAAACCCTCTTTTCGTGATTGAATGAAGGTGCTAGTGATCGGTGTTGGGTAAACCAAGACTTCTTGCTCTTGCGCTCGCAGGAACACGCCATTACCAGAGGTAATACGCGCTCGGTATTTACCGGGCTCGATATCAATTGGCAAAGAGACAGTGAACACACCATCTCCGGCCTTTTCATCAAGATCAGCGCCATCATCGGCAAACTCGCCCATCACAACCGGCACCGGGCGCGCTTCTCTCACCAAAGACTCTTCGTTTTCAACAAACTTAGTAAAGGTAACCTTAAGCTTCACGCGATCGAGAAAATCGCGCAGCACCAGCGGCTTGCCATCAGAAGTCAGTCGAGCGGTAAATTTGATGCGCTCTGTTTGATACAACTTATCTGGGAACTCATTAGCATCCAAAACAAGATGAGACAGCAGCTTGATATTGTTCTTAGGGGAAACTTTACCTATCGCTTGCCAAGGGCCGGGCATCGGATTGTCGATAGAGATAATGTCCATGGACGATTCTTCGTACCAACGGACATTATCAGCATTGCGCCAAGAGTAGTATTTCTTGCCATCAGGGCGAACCAAAACGACAGGTTTAGAGTTATCGGCTCGATAAATCACAAAGGTGACTTGTTCAATACTGGGATCAACTCTAAAACGGTTGTCCAATAAACTCATAACGGATTCTGTTGCTGCATGTAAGCCAAAACTTAACAGCAATAAGCAACCGGTAGCCAATACCCTTAACATACTTTCTCCCTACTGACGCCAGAGGCAGCTTCCGCTTTTCTCGACGAGATCTAAACGACTTTGATGCGCTTCTACTTCATCGGCCGTAGCTCGTAAAACCTTTAGGGATTTTCGACCACTTTCTACTCTTCGTATGCTTTCGGCTTCACCTTCCTGTTGACCAGCGTTAAATTGCAGCGAAGTTTGACCACCCGTCATCAATAAGTAGACGTCGGCTAGGATCTCCGCATCGAGCAATGCGCCGTGGAGAGTACGGTGCGAGTTATCGATACCGTAACGGTCACATAAGATATCTAGGTTGTTTCTTTTACCTGGGAATATCTTCTTCGCCATTGCCAAGGTATCGGTAACTTTACAGTAGTCATCCGTTTTACCTATCGCTGGGTTGAGCTTCTCAAACTCATAGTCCATGAAGCCCGTATCGAAGGGCGCGTTATGAGCCACCAGCTCCGCACCTTTGATAAAGTCGAGAAACTCTTTATGAATGTCTTGGTATTCAGGCTTATCAATCAAGAATTCATCGGTAATACCGTGAACGCCAATCGCCTCTTCTTGAATCGCACGATCGGGCTTGATGTAGACGTGGAAATGACGCCCGGTCAGCCTACGGTTGATGATCTCTACTGCACCAATTTCAACGATGCGGTGACCCATATAGTGAGGGCCACCTTCTGTATTCATACCGGTGGTTTCGGTATCGAGTACAACAATGCGCTTATTTTCGTTCGAACTGTTTTTTTCGTTCGTGCTTTGTTCTGGAGTGCTACTGGTATTCATAAGGATAACTGTGTCAGACTATGCCGATAATGTGCTTGAGGTAATAGTATCAAATCATGACGAAACAAGTTGAAATTTTCACTGATGGTTCTTGTTTAGGCAACCCTGGTCCCGGCGGCTATGGCATCGTACTTCGCTACAAAAAAGTCGAGAAGACGCTAGCAGAAGGTTTCACGCTAACAACCAATAACCGTATGGAAATGCTCGCCGCTGTCGTGGCTCTGCAAACCCTCAAAGAACCTTGCTCTGTGATTCTGACCACAGATAGCCAATACGTGCGTCAAGGCATCACACAGTGGATTCATAACTGGAAAAAGCGTGACTGGAAAACAGCCGACAAGAAACCGGTTAAAAATGCCGATCTGTGGCAAAGGCTCGATAAAGAAACCGCTCGCCATAACGTTGATTGGCGCTGGGTAAAAGGACACGCCGGACACAGAGAAAACGAAATGTGTGATGATTTAGCGCGAAATGCAGCGGAGAATCCGACTCTAGAAGATACGGGCTATCAACCAAGCTAATCGTCTTTTTAATTAGACGCACATTTCAGAAAGCGATTTATAATTTCTTAAACTAATTGACAATTTCTCAATCGAATTGATAGATGAAAAGCCGACAACTAATCGGCTTTTTCTGTTTTTAGCGGATATGACGCTTTGGCTGAATCCATTGTACGGCGCGTATTGGTTCTAAAACTTGCCCCAACAGGCGAGAAACGTCGCTTAAGGTGCCAATGTGGTTTGATGGGTTTTAGCGGGTAAGTACGCTTACGAGCAACAATAAAGTATTGGCTTCCGGCGAAGGATGCACAACCACCTAAGCTGTTCTCCAACCACGTCCACATCGCTTGATACTTACTCATCGGAAACAGCACGTAGGTGTCACAATGAATTACTTCATAGTTAAGTACACCTAACCAGTCTTTAATTCGACTTGGCGTGTACATACGCCCACTCCAAGGCAAGCTGTTCTTTCGCCAAGGCATCAAACTGGCAAGCCCAGTGACACTGATTGGGTTGAAGCCCGTGATAATGATATAGCCATCGTCCATCATCACTCGATCGACTTCTCTCAATAAGCGATGCGGGTCATTGCTATAATCTAGCTGATGACTCAGTACTACAACATCAAAGCTTTTCTCCAAAAAGGGTAAATTATAGCCATCCGCTATCACATTATGTAATGGGTTCTGGATATCTAGGTTTACTTGATGTTGAATGTTGCATGTGCAGCTAGAAATCTCACTACTGAGGCCACCGAGCTTGAGCATATGGTAACCAAATAGCTTTGGGCACCACTCATCGAGTCGAGTTTGAATAGATTCTCTCAACCAGTCCCCATTGTGCAATTGCGCCCAAGTGTAAGGACGTTCAAACTTCTTTCTGCTACGTGCTGGCTTCATCAATAATCTGTCTCACTTATTCTGTCGCACTAATAGTGACTGGAGAACCAATAATGTTACATATCAAAAGCATACCTGCATTTAACGACAATTACATCTGGCTGATTCAAAATAGCGATCGCCGTTGTGCTGTCGTCGACCCTGGTGATGCGGCTCCAGTATTAGAGTACTTGGCACACCATGAGCTAACTTTAGATGCAATCTTGATTACACACCACCACCACGATCACATTGGTGGTGTTCCAGAACTCGTTAGACAATTTCCCGGCGTGGATGTTGTCGGTCCAAGGAATGAACCTATCCCTACCTTAACTCATCCGGTCGATGATGGTGATCAATTAGAACTGTTTGGCGAAGTATTCCTCGTCCTAGGGCTCAGTGGCCATACTGCGGGTCATATTGGTTATGTGGGCGATGCCAAACTGTTTTGTGGTGATGTGTTGTTCTCTGCGGGCTGTGGCCGAATCATGGAAGGCACACCACAACAGATGTTCGATGCACTGAATAAGATCACGGCTCTGCCTCAAGAAACCGAAGTTTATTGTGCACATGAGTACACTGCAGCCAATATCGCTTTCGCATTAGCCGTAGAGCCTGATAACCAACATTTGCAGCAATATCGCGACCAAGTGAACCGACTTCGCGCTCAAAATAAGTCGACCATCCCCACAAATTTGAGACAAGAGAAGTTTGTGAACCCCTTCCTGCGCTATACCGAGCCAAGTGTAGTGAAATCAGTGTCTAATCGCACCGAGCAGACCGATCCTTTATCGGTATTCACCGCTTTACGTGCGTGGAAGAACGAATTTTAACAAATACAGACTTGTCACTCATAGGGGGTGGCAAGTATTATCATCGGCCGTTAATTAAAAAGGCTGTAACATGCGAGTTAAGTACAGCTGGGCTTTGGTATTACTACTTTCTGGTTGCCAATTAACTCAGTCAGAGAATCCAGACCAAGCTTCCGAGCAAACCAACACATCTCCTACTAAAGAAGTTTCTCAAGCGAACGTTTCATCAGAAGCAACAGCCAAAGAAGATCTAAAAGTTGAAGCACCTGTCGTTACTCCACAAACACAAGAAGATGTTTGGAAACGCATTGCGATGCAACTTGAAATGGAAGTGCCAGACCAAAAGAAGGTCGACTACTACCGAACTTGGTATCTCAAGCACCCGAGTCATCTAAAAACAGTATCAAAGCGTGCTGAACCTTTCTTGTATCTGATCACGACTAAGATTGAAGAAAAAGGCTTACCACTAGAATTGGCACTACTACCCGTTGTAGAAAGCTCTTTCGATGCGTTTGCCTACTCTCATGGCAGTGCTGCTGGTCTATGGCAATTCATTTCAGGCACTGGCAAAGACTACGGGCTTGAACAGAACTTTTGGTATGACGGCCGCCGCGATGTTGCCGCCTCTACCGACGCCGCATTGGACTTCCTCTCAGATCTTAACCGACGTTTCGATGGCGACTGGAATCATGCGATTGCTGCCTATAACAGTGGTGGTGGTCGAGTAAACAGCGCAATCCGCAAGAACAAGAAGCTTGGCAAGCCAATCGACTTTTTCTCTTTGGACTTACCAAAAGAGACCAGCAGCTATGTACCTAAACTGCTTGCTCTAGCAGATGTCATTGCCAACCAAGAAAAGTATGGCATCGATATTCCGGCGATCCCGAATAAGCCAGTGCTGACTCTGGTTAACCCTGAAGAACAGCTTGATTTAGCCATTGCTGCGAACTACGCAGGCATTCCTGTCAAAGAACTTCAAGGTTACAACCCGGCTTACAACCAATGGGCAACGGCACCAGAGAAACACCAACAACTATTACTTCCTTTAGATTCAGTTGAGAAATTCAACAAAGAAGTCGCTGCCAATAAAGGCAAAGGCATGAAGTTGGTGCGTTACAAGGTTCAATCTGGTGACAGCATTAGCGTACTGGCAAGCAAATATAACACCACCAGCAAAGTGATCCGCTCTGCAAACGGTTTGAGCAACAACAATATTCGTATTGGCCAGCACTTACTTATCCCAACATCCACCAAAGACGACAAGACATACGCCCTAAGCGCCTCAAACCGCCTAGCAAGCACACAGTCGAAGAGTCGTGGTCAATATAAGCTCAGCCATACTGTAAGAAGTGGTGACAGCCTATGGACGATTGCACGCGCAAATAAGGTCTCTCATCAATCACTGGCTAAGTGGAATGGCATGGGACCACGCGACACGCTTAGAGTTGGTCAAGAACTGGTCATTTGGAAGAACGGCTCAGACGGCGCCATCATCCGTACGATCTTTTATAACGTAAGATCAGGTGACACAGTCAGCGGTATTGCATCAAAGTTCAAAGTAAAAAGTACAGATGTTGTAAAATGGAACACTTTGCAGAACAAAAAATACCTACAGCCAGGACAAAAACTGAAGCTGTATGTTGATGTAACTAAGGTAAGTGTATGAACCCGTCAAGTAACCCACTCGTCATGCTGTTGGATATATTCCGTTCGCCAACAGCTTGTTTCTTAGCGCTTTATCAACGAAGTGCTTGGGGATGGCAACCCTACGTCGTATTAATGCTCAGCCCATTTTTGTTTTGGGGTGCTTATTTTTCGAATGTAGATTTTGCATGGTTAAGTGCAGAGCTCTCGCAGCAACTGGCTCAAACGAACCCTGACCAATTGGCGTTACTTGACAGCAATACCTTACTCGCAAGTGAAATCATCAGCGACGTATTTGGCCGAACATTAACCATCGTTCTATTGGCATTCTGGTTTAACCTAGCAACCAAGCCAAGCCAACATCAGCACAGCTTTTGGCGATGGTTTGCAGCGGCATCGGTTGTTATATTCCCAGCTGTTTTAGGTGATGTAGCAAGCTACGCAAGCCTGATACTCAAGCATGGACATGTGATGAACTACGCTGCCGACTTGAACAGCTTAAATGGCTTGATCAAGTTACCGCTAACTAATGATTGGTCACAGTTTGCTAGCTCATTACCACTGCTTCTGCCATGGTACATCGTGCTAGGTTATGCTGCGGTATTAACGTGGACTGAGTTTGAACGCGGGCAAGCGCTTGTGATTTCAGGCTTACCATGGGTTGGCTACTACCTAATCTGGGCGCTCTACATTTTAATCTTTTAAGTATAAGAGATAAGGCTAGCGAAGACTCTCTAGCCTATTGTTCCGTTAGATTTCCCAAGGTAACCACCGTGCGAATGGTTAAGTTCCAATGACTAATAGCTAATCACTATTTAGCCTTAAAGGTCACTCGCATAGGGTTATGATCAGAAGCGTCCGTAATGGGCGCTTTTGCTTTTTCTACCTCTAGCCCTCGATAGAACACATGGTCGAGCACCAGTCCTGTAATGAACTGAGTTCTGTTATCTGGCTCAAAGGCAACTTCCGTCAAACCAACCTTCTCCAACGCATCTTTCAATACAGCAACGCGAGCTTCACTCCAGCTATTAAAGTCCCCAGCAAAAATAACCGGCCCACGATACTTTTGCAGATTGTCAGTTAAGCTCTTGAGCTGAGCCTCGTAATCTTCCGTACCAAAGGTAAAGTTCACAGCGTGGATATTAATCACAGCCAGCTCTTCGCCATTGTTTAGTTGGTAACGCGACCAAAGCGCCGATTTAGGCAGTTGAAGCCAAGGTTCTTCATGAGTATAAGCACACGCTTCAATCGGTAAATGGGTTGCTAGGTTGAGTACCCCAGCACTTTGCTCAAAGGCCTCAAACGCATTAACACGTGTGCTTCCCCACTGTCCGCTCATTACCCATTGGCGAAGTCCTTCTGTCATACTAGCTTCTTGCAGCAAGACTAAATCGCTACCTGCCGACAGCTTATTTAACTCACTCTGCCAATTATTTCGGTTTTGCTTGTAGATATTCCACACCGTAATGTCTAAGCCATCAGACACATCAATCGCTTTCGGTGCAGAGTTTTGGTAGCAACTGTAGATGTCGTTACTGGTACTTTGAGAGGAAATGATCAGGTTGGGTTTATTCGGGATCACGAAGATAAAATGAAAACTAACGACAGCAAGCGTTATCAATAACGTGATAACAATGATGGTTTTCTTAAACATACAGCACCCTACCAGAGATGAAAAAGGAGCGATAAACGCTCCTTTTAGGGTAATAGTTTTTTTATACGGCGTCTTCGTCTTCTTCGCCAGTACGAATACGTACCACACGTTCAACTTCAGTAATGAAGATCTTACCGTCACCAATTTTACCTGTTTGAGCCGTCTCAATGATGGTATCAACACATTGGTCAGCCACTTCGTCGGTCACAACGATTTCTAGTTTCACTTTAGGTAAAAAGTCGACCATGTACTCTGCGCCGCGGTATAGCTCAGTATGACCTTTTTGACGTCCAAAGCCTTTAACTTCAGATACTGTCATACCCGTAATACCCACTTCTGCAAGTGCTTCACGTACATCATCAAGTTTGAATGGCTTGATAATGGCTTCAATCTTTTTCATGTTCATCCCTTAAACTGTGCGAATGGCTCATTATCGGTTAGCTATAGTAAACATTCAATGAAAAAAGCCAGAGCTTTAAAGCTCTGGCTCGAAATTTATCATCTTGTTTAATCAGCGCTTTGAGAAGGTTTTACTTAAGGCTTGCGTAGTAAGCGGCTAGATTCGCGATGTCTTCATCACTCAGCATTGAAGCTTGAGCCTGCATTACAGCGGCCAAACCGCCGGTGCGCTGGCCATTCTTATAGGCCTTAATTGATGAAGCGATGTATTGCTCGTTTTGACCTTTAAGGTTTGGATAGCCAGGGATCACTGCGATACCGTCTGCACCATGACATGCCGCACAGATTGCTGCTTTAGCTTGACCCGCAGCAACATCAGCCGCCAGAGCGTTACCACTCAATAGTCCAAATCCAAGAACTAATCCTAGTGTAATTTTCTTCATTGCATATTCCATTAATTATTTTTATTAAAGTGACGGTGAATTGTGACATAAACTTTTTCTACTTGCTCCAAAGCGCTTCACAATCTTGACCTTCGTAGTTTTTATCTACGAATAAGCCTAAAACAGCGATCACTCGATCGCCATCCATTAATATCGGCGTTCTGCGTCTTAACCAACTGGGTACTTGGTACTCTTGAAACAACTTCTTAAGCTTCCTGCTATGACCGCGCCCAACAGGGTGTGCTGACAATCCCTCAGGGTTAAATATCACTCGCAGTGTTCCTCTCGTTGTGTTGAGACTAAAATGTTGCGCATCACAGTGGTTAGATACACCATCACTCGCCGCTGAAGTTAAGTGTAGTTCCCCTAAACCGTCAGGCAAAACTAAGCTCTCTTCCATCGAGATATCACTTTGCCAGTTCGACAAGTCTTTGGTCTCTTTGACGACATAGAGCTGATGATTAAAACGTCTAACCTCAACCTCATTCAACACCAGCTTAGGGTTGGCGTCTGCCTGAGCACATGCCACCTCATCCCATATAAGTTTGAGCTGCTTTTGGCTCGGCATCGGTTGATTACAGCGGCTCAGCCACATTCTTAATAAGCGTGCACGCAGTAAATCAGAGTGCTGAGATAATACCTCAATACTTAAGCTGTGCTTCTCAGTCAAAGCTTGTTGTAAGTGAGATTCTAACAACTCATCCAACAGTAACTCTTGCTCTGCACATAGCTGAGCACTACGACTGACCGATTCTCGAAAACTAGGCCAACGCTCGGTCAGTGTCGGAGTGACTTGATGACGAATAAAATTACGGTCAAAGCGAACGTCTTGATTACTCTCATCTTCTACCCAAGTTAAAGCCATATCGCGCGCCGCCACTTCAATATCCGTTCTCGTCACCGACAGCAGTGGGCGAACGATATGAGCACCTGAAAATGGCATCACTTTCGCCATTGAAGAGAGCCCTTTCGGACCACTGCCACGCTTAAGAGCTAACAAGAAGGTCTCGACTTGGTCATCGATGTGCTGGCCTGTCACTAACACATCACCTTGTCTAATATGCTTTTTAAGGGCTTGGTATCGCGCGTCTCGAGCCAGCTTTTCAACGCTTTCTCCACGGCTAATATCTAGCGAGACTCGTTCAATGAACAAGGATACCGACAAAGCATCACACCATGTTTTGCACTGCTCTGCCCAATAATCAGCATTGTTGCTTAAGCCGTGGTGAACATGTACCGCACAGCAATCGATGTGATGGGACTTAGCGAATTGGGCAGCCAACTCCAACAACACTCGTGAATCGACACCACCACTGAAAGCGACGATCAACCGACAAGGCTTAAGCGCGCTTTGATCAAGTACAGATGTGAAGGTATCAATTAAGTGTGTCATGAGGCTAATAAACCAAGAGCTCGTGTGTTAAGGGATAATGTTTTAATAATAAAAAAGGGTTGGCACTGAGTCCAACCCTTTCATCATTTGTTCGTATAGCTAGCCTTATCGCTAAGGCAAGTTATCAGCAGTAGCCGTAGCTCATTAGACGCTGGTAACGACGCTCAAGCAGCGTTTCGTTATCAAACTGCTCTAGCTCTTCTAGCTGTTTAACTAACATGTCTTTCATGTTTTGAGCGGTTTGTGCAGGGTCGCGGTGCGCGCCACCTAGAGGCTCAGGAATGATTTCGTCGATAAGCTCAAGCTCTTTAAGACGAGGAGCAATCAGGCCCATCGCTTCAGCTGCTTGTGGTGCTTTATCTGAATCGCGCCATAAGATTGAAGCACAACCTTCTGGAGAGATTACTGAGTACGTAGAGTACTGAAGCATGTTCACGTAGTCACCAACACCAATCGCTAGTGCACCACCAGAACCGCCTTCACCCACAACGTTACAGATAACAGGAACTGAAAGGCCAGCCATCACTTTTAGGTTTTTAGCGATAGCTTCAGATTGACCACGCTCTTCAGCACCAACACCTGGGTATGCGCCCGCTGTGTCGATGAAAGTAATAATAGGCATGTTGAAACGCTCAGCAGTTTCCATTAGACGTAGCGCCTTACGGTAACCTTCTGGCTTTGGCATACCAAAGTTACGGATCACTTTCTCTTTAGTCTCACGACCTTTCTGGTGACCAATAACCATAACAGGACGGCCATTTAGACGAGCCATACCACCCACAATAGCTTTGTCGTCAGCGTAAGCGCGATCGCCCGCCATCTCTTCAAACTCTGTGAATGCATGCTCCAGGTAATCTTTGGTGTAAGGACGTTGAGGGTGACGAGCAAGTTGAGCTACCTGCCATGCACCTAAGTCACTAAAGATTTTCTGTTTAAGCTCTAAGCTTTTTTTCTCTAGTTGTTCGATTTCTTTGTCTAGATCTACCGCTGTGTCACCACCGTGACGCGAAACGTCACGTAGCGCTTCGATTTTTGCTTCAAGTTCAGCGATAGGCTTTTCAAATTCTAGAAAGTTCAGGCTCATCTATGAATCCTTGTTGATTCAGCTCCGCATTCGCGAAGCTAAATTTTAGTTAAATTCGAGTTCTACTTGGCTATTTCCAAGCAGCTGTTTTAATTCGTCTAGTAATGTATCACTTGGCGTCACGCGCCATTCTGTGCCCAATGTTAACCGCGCTCTAGCGTCGGCACGCTGGTAGTATACATTGACTGGGACCGTTCCGGCTCTATAAGGTTCTAAGATTTGACTAAAGCGTTCAAAAAATTGACCGTTAATTTGGGATTGGTCGATAGATATCGACACCCCACGAGCATATTTCTCACGGGCGCTTCCTAAGTCCATGACCTCGCGCGCGGACATTTTAAGCCCGCCATTGAAATCATCAAAGCTGACCTGTCCGGAAACGACCACAATTTTGTCTTTTTCGAGCAATTCTGCGTAGCGATCGAGCGCATCCGAGAACAACATCACTTCCATTCGGCCCGAACGGTCATCAAGTGTCATCAAACCAATTCGCGTGCCGCGCTTCGTCGTCATCACTCTCGCAGCAATCACCAAGCCTGCAATTGTTAGTGATTGGTCACGACGCGTTGGCGTGGCATCTTTCAAACGACAGCTAGTGTATTTCGCTAACTCTTTGATGTAAGCGTTAACCGGGTGACCCGTTAAATACAAACCAAGCGTTTCACGTTCACCTTCAAGCCAAACCTTCTCAGGCCATTTAGGCACTTGGGTATACTTGTGTTCAACCTCTTCCGGAGCGTCGGTCAACACGCCAAACATATCAGATTGACCAAAAGACTCGGCATGGTGATGTTGACTCGCCGCCTTCACCGCATCTTTCAAAGATGCCATCATTGCCGCTCGGTGAGGACCTAATCTATCTAAGGCTCCGGATAGAATCAACTTTTCGATAACACGTTTGTTGACCTTCTTCAGATCAAGGCGTGCACAGAAGTCGAATAAGTCTTTAAAGTAACCGCCTTTATTTCGCGCTTCAATGATCGCTTCAATAGGGCCTTCACCGACCCCTTTGATCGCACCGATGCCATAAACAATCGCGCCATCTTCATCCACATTGAAACGGTATAAACCTGAGTTGATATCTGGTGGTAAAAGCTTGAGCTTCATACGGAAACATTCATCAACAAGGCCGATAACCTTCTCGGTGTTATCCATATCCGCTGTCATTACCGCAGCCATAAATTCCGCTGGGTAGTGCGTTTTCAGCCATAGCGTTTGATAAGAAACCAGTGCGTATGCGGCCGAGTGAGATTTGTTAAAGCCGTAGCCCGCAAATTTCTCTACCAAGTCAAAGATCTTCATGGCCAGTTCGCCATCAACACCATTGGCTTCAGCGCCCTCTTTAAAGGTACCACGCTGCTTTGCCATCTCTTCTGGCTTTTTCTTACCCATCGCACGACGCAACATATCCGCTCCGCCAAGCGTATAACCAGCGAGGATCTGTGCGATTTGCATTACCTGTTCTTGGTACAGGATGATGCCGTACGTAGGTTCTAGTGTCTCTTTAAGCGATTCGTGCTGCCACGTTTCATCTGGGTATGAAACCGCTTCTCGGCCGTGCTTACGGTCGATAAAGTTATCTACCATGCCTGATTGCAGAGGACCCGGACGGAACAAGGCTACCAATGCGATAATATCTTCAAAACAGTCCGGTTGTAGACGTTTGATCAGGTCTTTCATACCACGCGATTCCAGCTGGAATACCGCGGTGGTTTCAGAATTTTGTAATAGGTTAAATGACGCTTGGTCATCAAGAGGAATCGACTCGATACGAACCGGTTCTTTCCCCTCTTTCTTCAAACGTGGATTCACTAGGCCTAACGCCCAGTCGATGATGGTCAGGGTACGCAGCCCCAAGAAGTCGAACTTAACCAAGCCAGCCGTTTCAACGTCATTCTTATCGAACTGCGTTACTGGGAAGTTACCTTCTGCGTCGGCATAGATTGGCGCAAAATCGGTGATCGTGGTGGGTGAGATAACAACACCACCTGCGTGCTTACCGGCATTTCGCGTACAACCTTCAAGGATGCGACACTTATCAATCAGCTCACGAACTTCTTCATCGCCATCGTAAAGCTCTGGCAATGCAGGTTCAGCAAGGAATGCTTTCTCTAGCGTCATACCCGGGTCTGGCGGTACAAGCTTTGAAATTCGATCGACGAAACCAAACGGGTGGCCCAATACACGGCCTACATCGCGGATTACCGCTTTTGCCGCCATGGTACCAAAGGTGATGATCTGAGAAACGGCATCACGACCGTACATTTCAGCCACGTGATCAATAACTTGGTCACGCTTATCCATACAGAAGTCGATATCGAAATCGGGCATGGATACACGTTCTGGGTTCAAGAAACGTTCGAAAAGTAGATCGTATTCAAGTGGATCGAGATCGGTGATATCCAAGGCGTAAGCGACTAGAGAGCCGGCACCAGAACCACGGCCAGGACCTACTGGCACATCGTTGTCTTTTGACCACTGGATGAACTCCATTACGATCAAGAAGTAACCTGGGAAACCCATGTTGTTAACAACTTCGAGCTCAATCTTGAGTCGCTCATCGTATTCAGGTCTGCGTTCAGCTCGAATTTTCTCATCAGGGAATAGAAACGCTAAACGACGCTCAAGGCCTTCTTCTGATTTTTTAATCAAGAAGTCTTCAATCGCCAAACCTTCCGTTGGGAAGTTAGGTAAGAAGTATTCGCCCAGTCGAACTGTTACGTTACAACGCTTAGCAATTTCGACACTGTTTTCCAGTGCTTCAGGGATGTCTGAGAACAACTCACACATCTCTTCTTCACTACGCAAGTATTGTTGTGAGCTATAGTTTTTCGGTCGACGTGGATCAACCATTGTAAAACCGTCGTGAATCGCCACACGAATTTCATGGGCATCAAACAAGTCTTCAGAAATGAAAACCACTTCGTTGGTCGCGACAACAGGCAGGTCTTCTTGTTCAGCAAGCTCTAGCGCAAAGTGCAGATAAGACTCTTCATCCGGGCGCCCAGTACGAATGAGCTCCAAATAAAAACGGTCTGCGAAATGTGTTTTGTAAAACTCAACGCTGCTTGCAACCAACTCTCGATTGCCTTTCAGCAGCGCCTTACCAATCTCACCCTCTTTTGCTCCCGATAGAAGAATCAGGCCTTCGGCATGTTCAATCAGCCACTCTTTATCAATAACAGGCTGATGTTGAACATGACCACGAAGGTAAGCTTTTGAAATCAATAATGTTAGGTTGTTATAACCTTTATTATTCGTTGCAATAACAGTGAGCTTGGTTAATTCATCGCCAAAATCCGGAGACTGCATCAAGAAGTCAGCACCAATAATTGGCTTAACCCCACACCCATGGGCAGTACCGTAAAATTTCACCAAGCCACATAGGTTAGTAAAGTCGGTCAATGCTAGAGCAGGCATACCCATTTCAGCGACTTTTTTAACTAATGGTGGCACCTTAGATAGGCCATCCACCATCGAAAAATCACTGTGTACGCGTAGGTGAACAAATTTTGGATCTGACATTATTTTTCCTGAGTTCTAGGTTTAGGCCTAGGATTACAACTGTGTGTATTCTATTTTTTTCTAATACAAGTTAGCAACTTTATTAGATGCCAAGCTCTAGTTAACGTAAAGCTCTAATCTATACCAAGAATACGTTTTACTGGCTTAAAGCTCTTGCGGTAATGCTCGGTTACACCATGTTTTTCAATCGCTTCGAAATGCGCTTTGGTCGGGTAACCTTTATGCTTAGCAAAACCAAACTCTGGATGAAGTTTATCAAGATCTTCCATCTCTTGGTCACGAACGACTTTTGCGATAATAGACGCCGCACTGATCTCTGCTACTCGTAAATCGCCCTTTACAATAGCCAGACCGTCCATTGGAAGTTGAGGAACACGGTTACCATCGATCAGTGCCATGTCAGGCTGAACGCTCAACCCAGCGATAGCGCGCTGCATGGCGACCATGGTTGCCTGCAGGATGTTCAACTCATCAATTTCTTGTGGTGAACAACGACCAACCGACCACGCCAATGCTTTCTCTTTAATTTCAGGAAGCAGAGCAAGGCGCTTTTTCTCAGACAGTTTTTTTGAATCGTTTAAGCCTTCGATTGGGTTGTTTGGATCGAGGATAACCGCAGCAGTCACCACGTCGCCAACCAAAGGGCCACGTCCTACTTCATCCACGCCAGCAAACAGCTGGTAGCCTTGCGGGTATTCAAATGGAGGAAGCTCTTTTTTCTCTTTTACTGCCATAACTAATCTCTTAATATTCTGTAAGTAAGCGCTTTATGCTTCAACAAAAGGTCGGTCAATCAATTTCAATACTGCGTTAGCGGCTTGTTTGTCTGCGTCTTTACGGATCCAGTGATGCATCTCGGTAAAGCGTTCGATCAAGGCACTGTTATCGGCTGATAGCATTTTATCGACAGACGGGAACAAAAAGTCTGGGTGGCACTCTTCAAGAATATGCTCTTTCACGATCTCTTCACCAGCCAAAATATTCGGCAGTGACACAAACTCAGTGATCGCCAATTTCTTAACAATGTAACCCGTCAGCTTATTTACTTTGTAACCAACCACCATAGGGCGTTTAAGCAACATACATTCAAGAGCCACGGTACCTGAAGCCAAGAGCACAGAATCAGCGGCGGTAATCACGTTGGTTGCCGTATCTTCGACTAACGTGAATTCAAGCTCAGGTGCGGTCGATTGCCAGATTTCAGTAAACTGCTTTTTACGCTGTTCGTTAACGAGCGCAACAACAAAATTGATATCCGGATACTTCTGCTTGATACGTTGGCAAGTTTCGATAAATGGTTGAGCAATCAAACCCATCTCACCACCACGACTACCCGGCAATACAGCTAACCATTGCTTGTCTTGATCTAAGCCTAACAGCTCACGTGCATCTTGTTTGCTTGGTTCTAAAGGAATAGCATCAGCTAACGTGTGACCAACAAATTCACAGGCAACGTTGTATTTATCATAAAACGCTTTCTCAAATGGCAGGAAGGCCAAAACCAAGTCGGTTGCTTTGTCGATTTTAAAGATACGTTTAGGACGCCAAGCCCACACGGAAGGGCTCACGTAATGAACCGTTTTAATGCCGGCGTTCTTAAGATCGAGTTCAAGTCTTAGGTTGAAGTCAGGCGCATCGATACCGACAAAGACATCGGGTGGGTTTTGAGTGAAATACTTTACCAGCTCTGCTTTCACTTTTAATAAGCGAGGTAAACGGCCAAGTACTTCAACTAAGCCCATGACAGCCAGCTCTTCCATCTCGAAAAGAGACTCACAACCAAGCGCCTTCATTTTTGGTCCGCCAATACCCACGAATTCAGCGTTCGGGTACTGCGATTTGATTGCTTTGATAAAACCTTCGCCAAGCGTGTCACCAGAGAGTTCTCCGACAACGATACCTACGCGCAGTGGTTCAATCGAAACAAAGTCCGTGCTGTTGGTTGCTGTTTCTTGCTGTGCCATAGTTTTCCAATTCCCTTCTTGCCTAAAACAAAAAAGATCGCCTAATGATTAGCGATCTTTTTGTTATACCAATCTGATTAAGTAATTATTGTCATACTTACGCGGATTGGTACATAACCACATCGAGTATTAACGAATAATACCGCGCTCAGAGTTCTCTAGCATTTCAAGCATAGGAACTACCGAAGTAAACTCTTTTGCCATTTCCACTAAAGCCGCTTTCGCTTCTTCAAGTGTTTTACCTGAACGGTATAGCTCTTTGTACGCTTTCTGTAGTGCACGAATTTCAGGTTTCTCAAATCCGTTACGCTTCAAGCCTACTAGGTTAAGGCCGAATGGAGCCGCGTGGTTACCCTGTGCAAGCACGTACGGCAGTACATCTTGAACAACTGCAGAACAGCCACCGATGTATGCGTAAGCACCAATTGAGCAGAATGGGTGAATCGCAGAAAGTGCCATAACACCAGCGTAGTCGCCAACCGTTACATGACCGCCAAGAATAGCGTTGTTACCAATGTGAGTGTGGTTACCAACAATAACATCGTGCGCTACGTGAGCATTAACACAAAGTAAGTTGTCATCACCAATCACTGTGGTTGCTTTGTCTTGAACCGTACCACGATGGATTTGAACCGCTTCACGAATTACGTTGCGATCACCGATCACAACTGTTGTGTCTTCGCCGCCGTATTTCTTATCTTGGTTTTCTTCACCGATAACAGCGTGTGGGAAGATACGGTTTTCTTTACCAATGGTTGTGTGACCTTTGATCACAACGTGCGACATCACTTCAGTGTCGTCACCAATTGTCACGTTACCAGCAATGTAAGTGAAAGGCCCAACCGTCACGTTAGCACCGATAGTTACATCACCTTCGATTACTGCTGCCGGGTGAATTTTCGCTGTTTCATGAATCATATTAAAACTCTCTACGAGCACATTTAAGTTCAGCTGAACATACAACTACGCCGTCAACCTTAGCAACACCATTAAACGATGCGATGCCACGACGTTCTTTTAAGAATTCAACTTCGATAACCAGTTGGTCACCAGGTACTACTGGCTTACGGAATTTTGCTTTATCAACACTTGCAAAGTAGTAAAGCTCGTTGCCAGAAGGCGCACCAAAAGATTTAAATGCTAGAAGGCCTGTTGCTTGTGCCATTGCTTCTAAGATCAACACGCCTGGGAATACAGGAAGTTGTGGGAAGTGGCCTGTGAACTGAGGTTCGTTAACAGAGACATTCTTAATCGCAGTCAGTGTTTTTTCTTTTTCAAAGCTAGTCACACGATCAACCATTAAGAATGGGTAGCGATGAGGTAATAGTTCCTGAATTTCAGTAATGTTCATCGTTGTCTGTTCAGTAGTCAAAGTCGTATTCCTATATATATTCTTTATTTAATTAGAAGGATTATAAACGAAAAAGACTCGCTGTACGCGAGCCTTTTATTAGAAATGCTGGAATTATGATTCCGCGCTCTTCTCGATAAGTTTTTCAACAGTTTTCAAACGCTTGTTCATTTCATCAATTCGATGAACACGCGTTGCTGTTTTACGCCAATCTTTATTTGGCTGTAAAGGAATACCTGAAGAGTACATGCCTTTCTCAGTGATGCTGCGCATTACCATCCCCATACCGGTGATTGT
Source organism: Vibrio sp. 10N.261.51.A4 (assembly GCF_041471945.1). NCBI lineage: Bacteria > Pseudomonadati > Pseudomonadota > Gammaproteobacteria > Vibrionales > Vibrionaceae > Vibrio > Vibrio sp. 10N.261.51.A4. The sequence goes on along the minus strand of NZ_JBFRPJ010000079.1, from coordinate 28,245 downwards.
AACGCCATCAACGATTTCAATGTGACCATTAATCACACTGCCGCCACCAATAATACAGTACTTACCTATCGTCGTGCTGCCTGCGATGATAGTACCACCCGCAAGAGCAGAACCATATCCGATGTGAACATTGTGAGCAATTTGAAGTTGGTTATCTAAGATAACGTTATCTTCAATGATTGTGTCATCTAATGCACCACGGTCAATGGTAGTACACGCGCCGATTTCTACGCGGTTACCAATGCGAACAGAACCCACTTGCGGGATCTTAACCCACTCACCTTTCTCGTTCGCATAGCCAAAGCCATCAGAGCCAATAACAGTACTTGATTGGATCAGACATCCTTCACCAATCACAACTTCATGGTAAACACTTACGTTAGCCCACAGCTTAGTGCCTGCGCCAATTTTTGCATTTTTACCAATAAAGCAACCAGCACCGATGATCACATCATCACTAAGTACTACACCAGACTCAATCACAGCGTTCGCGCCAATAGACACATTTTGTCCAATGGTTGCTTCGCTAGAGATTGAAGCAGAATCAGCAATAGCCGCTGCGGGAGCAGGAGTAGTATCAAGCGCTTGAGCAACTTTAGCAAAAGCAACATAAGGGTCATTAACCACAATCACGTTAGTCTTGCACAGTTGACGCTCACTCTCTTTAACCATAATAGCGGACGCTTTACAGTCACCTAGGTGCTTGCTGTACTTCACGTTAGAAAGGAACGTAATGTTACCTTCTTGCGCTTTATCCATCGGAGCGACTGCTGAAACGGTAATTGTACCATCTCCGTGTAGCTCTCCCCCGGTAATCGTTGCCAATTCGGCTAAAGTCAGATTCTTCATAAAACTTATTTCAGTGCTTTAATTACTTTCTCAGAGATGTTGTATTCTGGCTTGCCGTATTGCAGAGCTTGAATATCAACGATCATGTCGTAGCCTTCTTTCTCTGCAACTTTCGTTACAGCATCTTGAATCACTTTGAATAGCTTCTGCTTCTCTTGTGCTTCACGACGTTGGCTTGCTTTTTCTAGTGCTTGAGCTTTGATTTTGTACTTGCTGTCTAGTTGGCCTACTTCGATACGTAGCTTCTCAACTTCGTCAGGACCTAGTAGCTCGCCATCACGCTTAAGCTTTTCAATCTTCGTTTTAGCTTCAGCTTGAATGCTCTGTAGCTCAGCTGCTTTGTCTTTGAACTCTTCCTGCATTTTTTGAAGAACAACTTCACGCTGAGGTAGAGCCTGGAATACTTGTGCAGTGTTTACATAACCCACTTTTTGCGCAGCTTCAGCAGCTGTTGCAAAGAAAGAAGAGCTAAGAACTACAAGGCCTAAACCTGCTGCTTTAATCATATTTTTCAAAATATTGTCCTTTAAATATTAGAAAGTTCTACCAATGGTGAATGTGAAGAATTCCTCATCATCACCTTCGTAAACTTTAATTGGTTTCGCTAGAGAGAAAACCAGTGGGCCCATCGGTGACATCCATTGAAGGGCTGCACCATAAGATGAACGGTAATTTGTTGGATCAGAGTAATCGTAGTAGTACTGGCCGCCACTGTTAGGTGCGCCACGGTCTACGAACTCGGTATCCCATACACTTGCCATGTCGAAGAAGACACTGGTACGAATTTGGCTGCGCGCTTCATCAGAAGCAAACGGCGTTGGTACAATTAACTCTAAGCTTGCTAAGGCAACCGCGTTACCACCCACTGAATCATCAGTAGCGGTATCATAGGTTGGGTTATTACCTGTGCTGCTGCCGTAAACGGCTTTCGGGCCAGCTGAGTTAGAGCCAAAACCACGTAGGGTTGTAAAACCACCTGCGTAGTAGTTCTCGTAGAATGGGAACAAGTTATCGTTACCATCTGTTTGACCATAACCATTACCATAGCCTAATCGGCCGCGCATCAATAGTGTGAACTCATGCTTTTTGGTCAGCGGGATGTAATGTTTTACATCGTACTGCATTTTGAAGTACTGAGCATCAGAGCCTGGTACCGTCATTTTAGCGAAAGCACGTTGGTGGTTACCCTCAGTTGGGAAGAAACCACGGTTCAAATTGTTACGCGTCCATGAAATATTGATATCGAAGTCATCAGTTAAGATGTGCTCATCACCGTATTGGTCGATACTTCTCGCAAACTGTTCAACCTGGATATAAGTCGGTACGTTACCGATCTTGTTGTGCGTATAGCCAACACCGAACTCAATGCGGTTCAGCTCATCCATAGGGAAACCCCAGGTTAAGCTCGTACCATAACTTTGGTTGGTATAGTCGACGATGCCCGCTTCAGAGGCTTCAAATTCGTTGTAGAAGATCTTACCGCCTAAGCTCACACCATCCAGGTTCCAGTATGGGTCACGGTAGTCTAAGCTCACGTTTTTTTGGTAATCGTTCATCATGGCACTTACGCCAACACGGTTACCAGAGCCCGCAAAGTTGTCTTGTTGCAGGCCAACTTGGAAACTCACACCAGATTCAGTACCGTAGCCGACACCAAAGTTGATACTGCCTGAGTTCGCTTCCTTAACGTTGTAAACCAAATCAACTTGGTCTTCACTGCCAGGAACACGCACTGTTTGTACATCAACCGTTTCAAAGAAACCTAAACGGTTAAGACGGCTCTTACCGGTATCAATGGACTTAGAGTTAAGCCAGCTGCCTTCCATTTGACGCATTTCACGACGCAGTACTTCGTCTTTCGTTGAGTTGTTACCCGTGAATCGAATATCACGAACATAGATACGGCTGCCCGCTTCTACATTGATAACCAACGACACTTCTTTGGTCTCATCGTCAAATTCAGGAATCGTGCGAACTTGTGGGTACGCGTAGCCAGATTCACCAAGAATTCGTTTTACGTTCTCTTCCAAAGACGTTACCGAAGAACCGTTGTACGTATCGCCGTCTTCGAATGGCACTAACGCTTCGAAGTCAGCCTCACGACCGATTAATTCACCACGGAAAGAGACATCTTTAACGGTGTAGGCTTCGCCTTCATCGAGGCCAAGCGTGATGTAAACACCTTTTTTGTCTGGAGAGATCGCCACCTGCGTAGAGTCAACCTTAAACTTAAGGTAACCACGGTCAAGGTAGTAAGATTTCAGCGCTTCGATATCACCGGCTAATACTTGCTTTTGGTATTTTTCATCCGCAAGGAAATTCCACCATGCAACATCAACATTCAGATTGAAACGACTAAGCAGTTCAGAGTCAGAGAAGACTTCATTACCGATAAAGTTGATTTGCTGAATCTTAGCGGATACGCCCTCAGTAAACACAAACTTAAGGTCAGAACGGTTACGTGGCAGAGGTGTCACAACCGCTTTTACTGTCGCGTTGTACTTACCAACACTGTAGTAAAAATCTTCAAGGCCTTTTTCAATGTTACTCAGCGTAGTACGGTCAAGGGCTTCACCTTCACGAACACCAGACGCATCTAGGTTCTGCTGAAGCTGTTCTTCTTTAATCGCTTTATTACCAGAGAATGAGATGCTTGCGATGGTCGGTCGTTCTTGAACTTGAACAATCAATACACCTTCATCACGAAGTACTTTAACGTCCTCAAAGTTGCCCGAAGCATACAATGCACGAATGATCTCAGACACATCGCTTTCATCCACTTCATCGCCAATACGTACTGGCATTTTCAGTAGAGCTGCACCAAGTGCAACACGCTGTAAACCTTCGATCTTGATATCTTGAACTACAAAGTTTTGTGCTCCGTTCGCAGCCACACTAGTGGCCAATAGACTTGCGAACAGAATTTGCTTAATCGCCATACTTATTCTAATTATTCCTTGCTACTACCAATGCCTGTGAGAAACCATTCACAGACGAGTAAAATCGTTAAATATTGCCAGAGCCATCAATGAGAAGAGGATTGCCCCTCCCACTCTGTATCCCATTTCCTGAACTTTCTCAGGTACCGGTTTACGAGTAACGGCCTCAATAGCGAAAAACAGCAAATGTCCGCCATCAAGCATAGGCAGCGGAACCAAGTTAATAATCCCTAAGTTAACACTAATCAGAGCCAAAAAGCCCAAGAAGTAAACCAGACCATAATCGGCGGTTGTACCTGCACCTTTAGCGATTGAAATAGGGCCACTCAAGTTGTTTAAGCCAACATCACCAACGATGAGCTTCTTAAGCATTGTCAGTGTCAATCCAATGATTTGACCTGTTTTATCAAATGCTTTTCCTACAGACTCAATTACACCAAATTGTAACTCAAAGCGATAATCTTCTGGCCATTCTGCGACTTCCGGAGCAATACCTGCATAGCCGATTGTCGAACCATCAGAAAGCTCTCGACTTTTTGGTGTCATAACCAATGACTGCTCGGCACCATTTCGCAATACGACCAAGTCCAATGATGTCATTGGATTAGCACGAATTAACTCAACAACCGACTGCCACTGTTCAATAGGCTGCCCATTAATCTCAACAATTTTGTCGCCAGCTTCTACCCCTGCATCGTATGCCGCACCGTCATCAATGATTTGAGCCAGTACGGTCGATATCTCTGGAGAATACGGTCTAAAGCCCAGCGTTGTCATTGCAGATTCAGTTTCTGGGTTGAACGACCAGTCTGAAATATCCAATGTCATTTGTTGCTCAAAGCCGATGTCGTCTTGAGAAGCAACCGTCACTGTCATGGATTGATCACCAATGTGCGATATCAACCCCATATTGACTGATTCCCAATCTGCGGTTTTGATTCCTGAAATAGATTTAAGTTCCATTCCAGTTTCAATTCCGGCTTGTGCAGCAATAGATTGTGGAGTGACTTCACCAATCACGGGCTTAACCGCGGGTACGCCAATCAAAAATACTAACCAATACGCGAACACCGCAAAGATAAAGTTGAATGCAGGGCCTGCACCCACAATCGCCGTTCGTTTCCAAAGCGGCTTCTTGTCGAAAGCGTATTGCTGTTGATCTTCAGAAAGATCGTCAACACGACCATCGAGCATCTTAACGTAGCCGCCCAGTGGAATCACTGACAAGCTGTATTCAGTACCATCACGGCCCACTTTACTCCAGATTGATTTACCAAAACCAATCGAGAATTTTTCAACTTTCACACCACAACGACGAGCGACCCAGAAGTGTCCAAACTCATGAACAGCAACCAGAATGCCAAGCGCTACGATAAAAGATGCGAAGTTCCACAGAATTCCACTCATGCTAGCTGCTCTTTAATAAATTGAATGGCTATTTGACGAGACATATTATCGAGCTCGAGAAGGCTTTCCAAGCTATCTAAACCCTCAGAGTTATGTTGTTCACATACTTTGCTCATAACGTGTTCGTTAATGACAGCAATATCGGTAAACTTCACCTGATTGTTCAAGAAAGCATCGACCGCGATCTCGTTTGCTGCATTAATGGCTGTTGTCGCATGCTGACCTAAGTAGCACGCTTCAATCGCTAACCTCAAACACGGGTAACGACTGAAATCTGGTTCTAAGAAGGTAAGCTCACCCACTTTAGTAAAGTCTAAAGGCTTAACACCCGCCTCGGTACGATTAGGGTAAGACATCGTCAAAGCGATTGGCGTTGCCATATCTGGTTCGCCCATTTGAGCAAGTACAGAGCCATCCTTGTACTGAACCATCGAGTGAATCACAGACTGTGGATGAATGATGACCTTTAACTGTTCCTGAGAAGCATTAAATAGCCATTTCGCTTCAATGTACTCTAGCCCTTTATTCATCATAGTCGCAGAATCGACCGAGATCTTAGGACCCATAGACCAGTTAGGGTGTGCAATTGCGCGTTCAGGAGTCACTGATTCGAGTTCAGCCACATCGGTATAACGGAAAGGACCACCAGAACCAGTCAGAAGAATATGGTTAATGCCGTTTTCTTCAAGGTCACAGCGGCCTAGGTTAGTTTGTACGTTCTGCGGAAGGCATTGGAAAATAGCATTATGCTCGCTATCGACAGGAAGCAGCTCTGCACCGTATTTTTCCACGGCGTCGATAAACAACTGCCCAGACATCACCAAAGCTTCTTTGTTTGCAAGCAAGATACGCTTGCCCTCTTTAACCGCCGACATAGTAGGAAGTAAACCAGCGGCACCAACAATCGCAGCCATTACCGTGTCCACTTCCTCTAGAGAAGCAACCTGACACATGCCTTCAGTGCCTGAAAGCACTTTTACGTTAGGGTAACTCGCGGACAACACTTCAGTCAGTTGAGACGCTGCATCAGGGCAAGCCATAGCAACATAGCTTGGTTGCCACTTTTCAACTAGCGCCAGCATCTTTTCAACATTCGAGCCTGCAGCTAGTGCAACCACTGAATAGAGATCTGGGTTTTGCTCAACGACTTTTAGTGTACTTGCACCAATTGAGCCGGTGGCGCCAAGGATAGTTAGATTTCGCATCACATATGACCGTAGAAATGTAATAAAGGGCAGAATCACTGCCCTTTTTTATTAGAATGCTAAATAAAGCAGAGCAAAGACAGGGAATGCAGCCGTTAAGCTATCTATTCTATCTAGTATACCACCATGACCAGGAATCAGATTACTGCTGTCTTTCACCCCAGAAACACGCTTAAACATGCTTTCAACAAGGTCACCTAGAACAGAAATAACAACGGTCACAAGGGTAATAACAATCATGTGAAGTGGGCTTGTGAATTGGATGTCAAACAAGTCAGCAAAGATCCAAGCCACGATCACCGCAGTAATAATGCCACCAATAAGACCTTCAATCGTCTTATTCGGGCTTACCGCTGGTGCCATTTTACGCTTACCAAAACTCTTTCCTGAAAAATAAGCACCGCTGTCCGCCGCCCAAACAAGCAAGCAAACAAACATCACCAGTTTCGCACCATGGTAAGGATCAGCATCGATACCGTTAGCACGCAGGATAACCACACTCCAAAAGAATGGCAGCAGAGTCAGCACACCAAAGGCGTGACGAAGAAGAGAAGAGTCTTTCCATGCAGGCATAGACTTAGGATAAGTCACCGCCATGCCACTCGCGATTACCCACCAAATCGAGCCAATCGTTAGAATGGCGTAGTGAGCAGTAGACAAGTTATTAAGGCTAAATGCATCAAAAGGGATAAAAGCAAAACTTGCAGCACTAACCACAACCGTTGGAATCAACGCTAAATAACGCGATTTGCTTTCAACAAACTGAGTCCACTCCCAAAAACCCAATAGCGAGATTACCGCTAGTGAAAGAATAAATGTAGGAAGTGATAACTCGAAAATACCTAGAATAACTAGGGGAGCTAAAATCAACGCCGTAATAATTCGTTGTTTCAAACCAAAAAATCCTTATTAACTGTCCATCAGAGCTTTAATTTGCTCACCGGTGCATCCAAAACGACGCTCACGGTTAACAAACCAAGTCACAGCTTCTACTAAGCTGTCTTCATTAAAGTCTGGCCAGAATTGTTCAGTGAAATACATTTCGGCGTAAGCCAACTGCCAAAGCATAAAATTACTAATGCGGCATTCGCCACTGGTACGAATAAGTAGATCGACTTCAGGAATATCTGCCATTGTCAGGTGCTGTGTAATCATAGCTTCATCAATGTCATCTACATTAATATCGCCAGACTTTACCTGTTGAGCAATAGAGGTCATTGCTTGCTGGATATCCCACTTACCGCCGTAGTTAGCTGCAATATTAATAACCATACCAGTATTGGTGCTAGTCAAAGCTTCCGCTTCTTCTATCTTCTTTTGTAGTCGATCATTGAAACGACTTTTATCACCAATAACACGAAGTTGTAGATTATTTTTATGAAGCTTTTTTACTTCACTCGACAGCACTGAAATAAACAGTTCCATCAAGATACCGACTTCTTCTTCAGGACGACGCCAGTTTTCGCTACTAAATGCAAAAAGAGTAACGGCTTTAATGCCAAGTCTGGCTGCAGAAGAGATAGTTTTACGAACGGCTTGAACACCGTTTTTATGGCCAAAGACGCGAGGCTTGCCCTGAGCTTTTGCCCAGCGACCATTACCATCCATAATGATAGCAATGTGTTTAGGAAGAGAGTCTGTGAACGCTTGAGAATTATGCATAAAAGAGTGAATCAAATTCTAATAGTCGAACAGAGTAGCATAAAAAAACGCTGCACCGTGAGTACAGCGTTTTTCCGGAAAGAAAAGAATATGGAAAATTAAACTTCCATCAACTCTTTTTCTTTAACAGCTAGGACTTCGTCTACGTTCTTAACCGCAGCGTCAGTTAGCTTTTGAATTTCGTCTTGTGCTTTACGATCTTCATCTTCAGAGATTTCTTTATCTTTAAGAAGTGCTTTTAGATCGCCATTCGCGTCACGACGGATGTTACGGATAGCAACACGGCCACCTTCAGCTTCGCCACGAACGATTTTAACTAGGTCTTTACGACGCTCTTCCGTTAGCGGTGGAAGTGGAACACGGATAACTGTACCCGCAGACATAGGGTTTAGGCCTAGGTCAGATGTCAGGATTGCTTTTTCAACTAGAGGAGTCAGCGTTTTATCAAACACTGTAATAGCTAGTGTACGTGCATCTTCAGCGATAACGTTAGCTACTTGAGTCAAAGGCGTTGGAGCACCGTAGTACTCAACAGTAAGACCAGAAAGTAGGCTCGGGTGCGCACGGCCTGTACGAATCTTTTGCAGGCTGTTTTTTAGTGCATCAACACTTTTTACCATGCGCTCTTGAGCGTCTTTTTTGATTTCGTTAATCACAATTTCACCTTGATTATGTTCTTTCTTCAAGAAAGCTTTTTATTTGGAGTGATAAGGATAAGCTTACCAAGGTACTACACTTCAGTAAGCCCGAAAAATTAGTCAGCGTCGCTGATTAATGTACCTTCAGTTTCACCCATAACCACGCGACGTAGTGCGCCTGGTTTATTCATGTTAAATACACGGATTGGCATTTTGTGATCACGTGCTAGCGTAAATGCAGCCAAGTCCATTACTTTAAGTTCTTTATCAAGAACCGTGTTGTAAGACAACGTATCATACAACTCTGCGTCTGGGTTTGCTACAGGGTCAGAAGTAAATACACCATCTACTTTTGTCGCTTTTAGAACTACGTCAGCTTCGATTTCGATACCACGTAGACATGCAGCAGAATCCGTAGTGAAGAATGGGTTACCCGTACCAGCAGAGAAGATCACAACGCGACCTTGACGTAGTTGGCTGATTGCGTCTGCCCAGTTGTAATCGTCACACACGCCTTTTAGAGGAATTGCAGACATTACACGTGCGTTTACGTAAGCACGGTGCAGCGCGTCACGCATAGCAAGGCCGTTCATTACTGTTGCAAGCATACCCATGTGGTCACCAACAACGCGGTTCATGCCAGCTTCAGCAAGACCAGCACCACGGAACAAGTTACCGCCACCGATAACAACACCAACTTGAACGCCTAGTTCAACCAATTCTTTTACTTCTTGAGCCATACGATCAAGGATCGTTGGGTCAATACCAAAACCTTCTTCGCCTTGTAGCGCTTCACCGCTAAGTTTTAACAGAATACGTTGATACACTGGTTTAGGGTTCGTAGTCATGGAGTTTACCTTCCAAAGAGTTGATGATTAACAGTCATGGATAAAAACTGAGTAAGTCAGTTTGCATTCATAACCACTAACGTTGCCTTCAAAAATAGTTCACTATTCATAAAAAGACCGCAGCATTTGCCACGGTCTTTTTTCAAACAATACGCTAAGGATTAACCTTTTTGTACCGCTGCAACTTCGTCAGCGAAGCTCATTTCAGCAGCTTTCTCGATACCTTCACCAACTTCTAGACGTACGAAGTTAGATACTGCAGCGCCTTTTTCTTTAAGGATTTCGCCAACAGTTTTCTTAGGTTCCATGATGAAAGCTTGACCAGTTAGAGAGATTTCGCCCGTGAATTTCTTCATACGGCCGATAACCATTTTCTCAGCGATCTCTTGAGGCTTGCCTTCGTTCATAGCGATTTCAACTTGAACTTCTTTCTCTTTAGCAACTACGTCTGCTGGTACGTCTTCTGGGTTAACAAACTCAGGACGAGAAGCAGCAACGTGCATAGCAACGTGCTTAAGAGTTTCAGCTTCGCCTTCACCAGCTACAACAACACCGATTTTCTCACCGTGACGGTAAGAAGCTAGTGCAGCACCTTCAACGTAAGCTACGCGACGGATGTTGATGTTTTCGCCGATTTTAGCAACTAGAGCAACGCGAGTTTCTTCGAACTGTGCTTGTAGCTCTTCTACAGAAGCTTTAGAAGCTACTGCTGCAGCTGCAACTTCTTCTGCAAACGCAGTGAAGCTAGCATCTTTTGCTACGAAGTCAGTTTGGCAGTTAACTTCAAGAAGAACAGCTACACCGTTCTCTTCTTTGATGATGATTGCGCCTTCAGCAGCAACGTTACCAGCTTTCTTAGCTGCTTTCGCTGCGCCAGATTTACGCATGTTTTCAATTGCTAGTTCGATGTCAGCGTTTGCTTCTACAAGCGCTTTCTTACATTCCATCATGCCAGCGCCAGTGCGCTCGCGAAGTTCTTTAACTAGAGCAGCAGTTACAGTTGCCATTCTCTATTCCTCGGTTGATTCGAAAATAAGGTAAAAATCAGGGGCCAAAATGAGGCCCCCGATCTAACTATAACTTAGCTTACATTTAATAAAGATTTCAAAATCTATATTAGCTAAGCCAAGCGTGATTCAGAGCCGCTATTATTCAGCTTCTACAAAACCATCTTTTTCAGCAGCTACAGCAGCAACGTCTTTGTTACGACCTTCTTTAACCGCGTCTGCAGCAGCGTTTAGGTAAAGCTGTACTGCACGGATTGCATCGTCGTTACCTGGGATAACGAAGTCAACGCCGTCTGGGTTAGAGTTAGTATCAACTACAGCGTAAACTGGGATACCTAGGTTGTTTGCTTCTTTAACTGCGATGTGTTCGTGATCAGCATCGATTACGAATAGAGCGTCTGGTAGGCCGCCCATGTTCTTGATACCACCAAGAGACTTCTCTAGCTTCTCCATTTCACGAGTGCGCATTAGAGCTTCTTTCTTAGTTAGCTTGTCGAAAGTACCGTCTTGAGCTTGCGCTTCAAGTTCTTTCAGACGCTTGATAGACTGACGAACAGTTTTGTAGTTCGTTAGCATACCGCCTAACCAGCGGTTGTTAACGTAGAACTGGTTGCTGTTTACAGCAGCTTCTTTAACAGCTTCAGATGCAGCGCGCTTAGTACCAACGAAAAGAACTTTACCTTTCTTCTCACCAACTTTAGCGATTTCTGCTAGAGCTTCGTTGAACATTGGTACAGTTTTTTCTAGGTTGATGATATGTACTTTGTTACGAGCACCAAAGATGAATGGCTTCATTTTTGGGTTCCAGTAACGAGTTTGGTGACCGAAGTGAACACCAGCTTTAAGCATATCGCGCATTGATACAGTTGCCATTTTAAAATCCTCTATGGGGTTAGGCCTCCACATCCCCCATGAATCCGACCCCTAACAACTAACCACTTTTCAGCCGTTATCTGTGTTGTTGAGGCACCCCGGAACATGTGTCGGAATGTGTGTGATTTAAAGAAATAAGTTAGTGGACATAAAGCTTGTTTCGCCAATTGGAGAAAACAGTCCTGATGTCCGGCGCGCTTTATACCATATTTTGTCTATCTATGGCTAGAAAAAATTCTAAAAATGGCGACTGCTATACTGATCTCTAAAGGTAAATTTTCTCTATAAAATAGTGTCTATATCAAGCAGGTTCTGCATCTGTTAACCGAACATTATTTAATCACGTTAACAGTATCCTCCAGTATTGTACGGACATGGTAATGTTGCGCTAAATTGCTGCACTGATAGAATAGCCCCAATATGCACACTTAGGTGCTACCAAATTAAGAGATATGCAATGGCTGTAAAAATTAAAACTGCTGAAGAAATTGAAAAAATGCGCGTCGCCGGCAAGCTGGCCGCTGACATTATTGAGATGATCGAACCTCACATCCAAGTGGGTACCACGACGGAAGAGCTCAATACGCTTTGTCATGAGTACGCTCTAGAAAGAGGTGCATACTCTGCGCCACTCGATTACCACGGTTTCCCTAAGTCTATCTGTACGTCTATCAATCATATTGTGTGTCACGGCATTCCCGCGTCACAAGACGAGACGGGTAGCACAGGTCAATTCAAACCTGCGGTACTCAAAGATGGCGACATTCTGAACGTTGATATCACAGTTATCATCCCTGATGACGCAAATGCCGATCTTAGTACTCGCCCTCAAGGCTACCACGGTGACACCTCTAAGATGTTCCTAGTGGGTGAGGTTTCACCTGCAAACAAGCGTCTGTGCATGGTTGCTCAAGAAGCACTTTACGAAGGCATGCGCCAAGTTAAGCCAGGTGTTCAACTTGGTCAAATCGGTACTGCTATCGAGAAGTACATCAAAACAAACAACAAGAACAACCCACGCGCTAAGTTCTCTATTGTTAAAGATTACTGTGGTCACGGCATTGGTTCTGAATTCCACGAAGATCCACAAGTAGTTCACTACAAGAACAGCGATCGCACCGTGCTAAAAGCAGGCATGTGCTTCACTATCGAGCCAATGATCAACGCGGGTAAGTTTGGCTGTCGTCTTGATGACGAAGATAGCTGGACAGTATACACAGCAGACAGCAAGAACTCGGCTCAATGGGAGCACACTCTGGTTGTAACTGATACTGGTTGTGAAGTACTAACACTGCGCAGCGATGATACAATCCCACGTATCATGAAGAACGCTTAGTTCACCGAACTGAGCGCATCAGCCTTTTAAAAATATCCTCGCATTGTCGAGGATATTTTTTATCCACTCAATTTCGATTTTCCATCAGCTTCTGTTAAATTGTTTACTATTCTCATTTGCTTGCACGGATAGCTGACTATGCCTTATCAATGCCCTCTTACGTTCAATGACGAACAAATTGAAATCTGCGAATTAAAAAATCAGCTCGAGATCTTCACGCAGTATCAAAAAAATGAATTTCTGAACCACCATCCCGTCACCGATTTGGTTCTACTGCGCTCCGAATACATGGATTTACTTCTCAATCGTTTGTGGGAAAATTTCGGATTCAACAAACTGCCTCATATTTCACTTGTCGCAGTGGGTGGTTATGGTCGTGGCGAACTGCATCCTTTGTCTGACATTGATATTCTCATTGTCTCGCAAAAAACACTACCACCAGCTCTTGGTGAAAAGGTCAGTCAATTCATTACTCTACTTTGGGATTTAAAGCTCGAAGTTGGCCATGCTGTGCGAACTATTACTGAGTGTCTCGATATCGGCACCGATGATTTAACCGTCGCGACCAACCTACAAGAGTCGCGATTGTTATGTGGTAGTGAAGACACTTTCCAAGAACTAAAACTGAAGATTCATTCCGATTCATTTTGGCCAAGTGAGACGTTTTACAAAGCCAAGATTCAAGAACAGAGAGAGCGTCATGCTCGCTACCACGACACCACCTATAATTTAGAACCGGACATCAAATCGACTCCGGGAGGGCTCAGAGACATCCATACCCTGAGCTGGGTTGCGCGTCGCCACTTCGGCGCGACCTCTTTGTTAGAGATGAGCAAATACGGCTTTCTGACCGATGCTGAATATCGTGAGCTCGTTGAGTGCCAAGATTTTTTATGGCGTGTTCGCTTTGCATTGCATATTGAACTGCGCCGTTACGACAACCGTTTAACGTTCGCGCATCAAGCTCAAGTCGCTGAACATCTGGGTTATACGGGTGAAGGAAACCGTGGTGTTGAGATGATGATGAAAGAGTTCTACCGAACCCTTCGTCGTGTTGCTGAACTGAATAAGATGCTGCTTAAGCTGTTCGATCAAGCGATCATCAATGGCGGTCAAACCCAAGACGCTGAAATTCTCGATAGTGATTTCCAACGTCGAGGTTCGTTGATCGAAGCGCGCAAGCCTGCCCTATTCCAAGCAAGACCAGAAACCATTCTCGATATGTTCATCCATATCGCCAATGACTCGACTATCGAAGGGGTAAGTCCACCAACATTGCGACAACTGCGTACGGCACGCCGTCGATTGAACCGATTCCTGCATACCATTCCTGAAGCTCGTGACAAGTTCATGGATCTAGTTCGCCACCCTAATGCCCTGCACAAAGCCTTTAGCTTAATGCACAAATTGGGCGTGCTCTCTGCGTACTTACCGCAGTGGAGCCAGATCGTTGGTCAGATGCAGTTTGACCTATTCCATGTTTACACCGTGGATGAGCACAGTATCCGCCTGCTCAAGCACATCAACCGCTTTGGTCAAATCGAAAACCACGATAAGCACCCTATCTGCTGTGAAGTCTATCCTCGAGTACAGAAGAAAGAGTTGCTGATCCTTGCCGCTATCTTCCATGACATCGGCAAAGGCCGCGGCGGAGACCACTCTGAGATAGGTGCGGTTGAGGCTTACTCTTTCTGTATTGAACACGGGCTATCGAAGCCTGAAGCCAAACAAGTCGCGTGGTTGGTACAAAATCACCTATTGATGTCAGTAACGGCTCAACGTCGTGATATCTACGACCCAGATGTGATCACCGAATTCGCCAAAAAAGTGCGTGATGAAGAATCACTCGAGCTACTGGTTTGTTTAACCGTTGCCGATATCTGTGCGACTAACCCTGAGCTATGGAACAGTTGGAAACGAACCCTGTTAGCTGAGCTGTTCCACTCAACGCAGCGAGCACTGCGCCGCGGCTTGGAAAACCCTGTCGATGTCAGAGACCGTATTCGTCACAACCAACAAATGGCATCAGCACTGCTGCGTAAAGAAGGCTTCACCGCTCGTGAGATTGAAGTGTTGTGGCAACGCTTTAAGGCCGATTATTTCTTGCGTCACACACATAAACAAATCGCTTGGCACTGTGAGCACTTACTTCGCCTAGAAGACCCAAGCCAACCGTTAGTGCTGATCAGTAAGAAAGCGACGCGCGGTGGCACAGAAGTGTTCGTTTATTGTAAAGACCAAGCAGCACTGTTTGCGAC
Organism: Vibrio sp. 10N.261.51.A4; assembly: GCF_041471945.1. NCBI lineage: Bacteria > Pseudomonadati > Pseudomonadota > Gammaproteobacteria > Vibrionales > Vibrionaceae > Vibrio > Vibrio sp. 10N.261.51.A4. The sequence goes on along the minus strand of NZ_JBFRPJ010000079.1, from coordinate 13,223 downwards.
CGTGGTTGCCGAACTCGACAGACGTAACTTTAACGTTCATGACGCGCAGGTCATGGTTAGCAAAGATGGTCATGTTTTGGATACCTTTATCGTACTAGACCAGCACGGCGAAGCGATTGATGAAGCAAGACACAAAGCCGTTGCTAAACATCTGACTCATGTATTGACTGATGGCCGCCCGACTAAGATTAAGACGCGTCGCACGCCACGTAACTTGCAACACTTTAAGGTCAAAACCTTAGTTGAGTTCCTACCAACCAAGAGCAAGAAACGTACCTTGATGGAGTTAAGAGCTCTTGATACGCCGGGGTTATTGGCTCAAGTCGGTGCAACCTTTGCGGAGCTAGACATCAACTTGCACGGTGCCAAAATCACCACCATAGGTGAGCGAGCAGAGGATCTGTTTATTCTGACCAGTGAAGCGGGAGGAAGGCTGTCTGAAGAACAAGAACAGGCACTAAGAGAACGATTAACCGAGCACGTTTCTGAACTCGCACCTTAGAAAGCGAATTCAGTCTAAAAACAGGTTTAATAACCAAATAAGTGTGGGCAAAGATAGAGAGCGATCTTGCCCACAACTTACAATCAATTCACAGATATCAACTATCTAGCTCGTCGTTAGGCTGCTACATTGATCAAGTCAATTACATAAAAGTATTACATTCATAACCTAGAGGTCGCTTATGTATCCAAACCTCACTGGCTTAGGTATCCACGAACCTAAACAGATTGAACGTTACTCCCTTCGCCAAGAAGCGCACAAAGATATCCTGAAGATTTACTTTCGTAAGCAGAAAGGGGAACTATTCGCGAAAAGCGTTAAATTTAAGTACCCACGACAAGTAAAAAGTGTGCTTGTTAGCGGTGGCAATAATCAATACAAAGAAGTGACAGAGATTAACCGCAACCTCACTCTTGTGATTGATGAACTCAACAAAATCACCAAACCGACGCCAACGGCTGAGGTGGATGTCAAGCAGAAGATCCTTACCGACTTACGCCATCTAGAGAAAGTGGTATCAAGCAAGATCGCTGAGATCGAAGCTGATCTAGAAAAGCTAAAGTGATCCCGCGACTAACTATTACTGTTAACTAACCAACATTAGTTATGCCGTTAAGGTTATACAGATACAAAAAGGGCTGATATCACTATCAGCCCTTTGTTTTTTATTCTATTTTCTCTATTCACTTAGACTGGAGATTGCCTAAACACGCGAGACTTACTTAGACAAGCAAGTTTGAGCATCGATTAAGTTAGTATCCCACTCAAAGGTTTCAAACAACCTTAGCCAAGTTTCATCAAGGTTGGCCTTCATCACCAACTCTTCTTTTGTGAAAGGATGGATAAAGCGAAGCTCAGAAGCGTGCAACAACAAACGATGCGAATCTAAATCATCACGGAACAGTCGATTGTGCTTACCATCACCATGTGAAGTATCACCGACAATCGGATGTCTTAGATGAGCCATGTGACGACGCAGCTGATGTTTGCGACCTGTCTTTGGCATCATCTCAACCAAGCAGTAGCGGCTCGTAGGAAAGCGTCCTGTTGAATATGGCACTTCTACTTTTGCTAGCGGTTCATAGACTGTCACTGCCTCTTGCGCTTCTTTGTCTTCTTTCGCGAACTTATCTGCGATCTTATCCAGCTCAACCTTAAGTGCATAATCGAGCGTATCGCCCTCTTCTATCCAACCACGGACAATCGCATGATAGGTTTTTTGCATCTCATGATTAGCGAACATTGGCATCACCTGTGAAGCAACCTCACTCGACAACGCAAACACCAACACACCCGATGTCGGTCTGTCTAAGCGGTGTAATGGAAATACATGCTGACCAATTTGATCGCGCAATGTCTGCATAACAAATTGCGTTTCGTGTTTATCCAACCATGAACGATGCACTAGCATGCCGGCTGGCTTATTCACCGCGACAAAGTACTCATCTTGATAAATGATCTCTAACATTACGCACACACCTCATCAATACTCTGAATCGTCACTAGCAGTTCAGCTTTATCTGCCTCATTTTTCCATACTTCACCAAAATAAGGATGAATCGCAAAGCCTCTCGGTAGGCTCATTTGGGCATCCATCATTGCGTTGATCTTAACGATAAAGATCCACTGCAACCACTCTTCCGGTTGTAACGAATCAATCCCGAAAGGTTCAACGCTCGCCAGAGCTTCATCCGAAGGCGGAAGCGTGCTCCATAGCGAACATTGGCGCATTTGTTCTTCTAGTTGTTGAAGTAAAAGAGGTAACTTTGTGGCTGCTGTCATTTTTCACCAAGTTATTTATCTAGTGACCTTGAAATTGGGGCATAGAGTACCATCTATTTAGGAAAGAAAGTTAGGAGCTTTATTACTATGGAAACGATTCACACGCTCACTCAGTTACTAAAGAATAGCGGTTGCCAGTACGATATCTACGACCTAGGTCGCCGTATTCAGAAGATCGACAACACCTTATTCTCTGATGTTGAGCAAGGGAAACAGCCGTACCCATTTCCACTTCAGAAACAAGCTCACTTAGCGATTAGTTACTGGAACAAACACAAGCAACCTTGGATCTGGTTCCTAAAATTCAAACTGGACGAAAGAGGCCTATTACATCAAGGTGATGTCGGCAATTTCCTTAAGTTTGTTATCGAAGCGATGGGCACACGTTTGAACGGTGAGATCAGCGAAGAGCAACAACAAAAGCTGTCAAACAACCCATATACCTTCAAGCCTTCAGAAGACAAAATGGCCGTGTTCCATAGCCAAGTAAGAGCAGGTTTAGACCTTGCAACGAGCCAATACTACGAACACGCTCAACACTACTTCACAGGCGATCTAGGCTGGGACAACTGGAAAACCGTTGGCCTACAAGGCATCACTGATATGTGTGCTCGTTTAGGCAGCCAACAAAATGGTGTCGCGATTCGCAAAGCATTTAATAAGCTGCCTTCAGAACCTCTATACGCGACTCTCGGGGCGCTTGAGCATACGCAAATCAATGACAAGCTCGCTCAACGCTTACAAGAAATGGCAGAGAATGAGATTAACAGTCAAGAGCCAGATCTGTTCTTACTGTCAGCACTGGTACGTGCCCTTTCTGGCGCAGAGCAAAGCACAACCAACGCCGTAATTAACCAAGTTCTGGCTAGCCCGCGCTTAAGCCACCAAGAAGTATTGATTGGTTTGGCTGGTCGCAGCTGGCACGCACTGCAAGATCCTGCGATTGCTGAGCAGTTCTTGCTGCGTCTCGCACAAACGGGCAACCAAAACTTGTTCAATCAGTTATTTGCAGATTTAGTGATGATTCCGACACTGAGAATGGTATTTTTACCATTGTTGAACTCGAACCCATCACCAGAACTCGCCAATGCACTTGTAGAATTACAACAAGCGGCTAAGTCGCAATAGATACCAGACAGAACAGCTCAGTAGCTCATAACAAAAAGCTCAAATCACGAACGGAATAGAGAGATAAAAGGAAGTATGGATTAAATGATAGATAACTTATTGGCTATTTTGATGCTGTGCTTCTTTTGCTTTCTGTTTTGGCAACAGCGTAGGCAATCCGAGCTTGCGAAAGCTGCCATTGCGAGAAAATGTAAAGAGCTCGACTTACAGCTATTAAGTGTTGCCTTTAGTGGTCATAAACTTAAGATGCGCCATGAGCTCACCACCATTTGGCGCTGGCACACCGTGTATCAATTTGAGTTTTCAGCGTTAGGTGATGACCTGTACCAAGGGAAACTGACCATGGTGGGCTTCCGTTCTATGCGGTTTGAGCTACAGCCTCATAGAATGTAACGTCGCAATACGCGGTATAACTATATTCATGATAAGGGCCAAACTGATCTTGTTTGGTCTCTTTAAATGCAAAGCCTAACTTTTCAAGTAACTTAATTGATGGGTTATGACCAACATTAACGGTCGCGACAACATTCGTTAGGTGTTCTTCAAAACAAACCAAACTAAAGAAAGGTTTTAGCACTTCACTAGCAAGGCCTTGATTCCAAAACTCCTTGTCCAGAATAAATCCCAGTTCATGCTTCCCTTCTTCAGACGAAACAAACAAATGCCCGAGGTATTCGCGGGTTTGGTTGTGGATAATGGCTCGGCAAAAACCAACGTTGTCGTTCAGTATTTCTTGAAATAGGTGTTTTGCAGAGGCAATAGAATGCGGCCCGTTCATTTCAGCACGATTGATGGGGCAGCAATTCAACTTGATAAAGTCATGTTCTAACTGCTCGGTATAAGGTACCAACAGCGTTCTTGAGGTTGCTATCGTCATAAAACACTCCTTGTGTTGACCATTAGCAGAAAAGCAGATGTCGCGTGCTTAGATAAAAGCTCCTGAATTAAAGAGAGCCCCTAGATAGAGAAAAAGCCTTAGGAAAAGAAAAGCCCCGACACCGAAGTGTCAGGGCTAGGGTCTTACTCGCAGCAGTCCGGCTACTAATTAATGCTCCATGCATCATCCATAATAGTGGCTGTAATCCTTCAGCTCTTTCCTTTACTTCGCCGTCCTAGCGGTGTCCAATCATCCTGAAAGCTAACAATCCTAGTTAGCGCACATCACTTGTTCCGTGAGCGGTGTCCTTTACATCGTCCTGATGCTAATCCAACCCTTTAATCCTAAAGGTGTCCATTGTCATTCCGTTGCAGCTAACTTCCTGTTAACTGACTGTATCCCTACAATGTCCTTACGCTCCATGCTTGATCACTCAATCCTAAGTAACCAAATCTTCATCCTGAAGATAACCAAATCCTTGGTGCTTTCCTGTTCCGTGTCAGAATCCTTCCGACAAGGTTTAATTTACGCGATTTAGGATTTCGGACAATAGATTTGCATCACATTTTGAATTCAAGAAAGTTGTTAATTATATAAAACAATTAAAATTCAACACCTTAACAATGTGCACATCAATCTCTCTAGCGATGTATTCGTGTTATCTCACAACCTTTGTAAGAGATCTCTCACAAGCCATGGGCGGTTTTATGATTCGCTATCATTCACCAGAGCGAGTAAAATGACTAAAGATTAAAAATGGAGATCAACATGCTGACAAAAGATGTTTCTGAAGAGTTGAAATCAGTGCTTGAAGGACTGCAAGCGCAAGGGAAAGAGCCGACAGTTGCTTTAGTTAAGGCTCGTATGAGCACATCCGTTCCGATGCCCGCTTTAATCACGACCATCAAGAGCTGGAAAAGCGCAAATCGTGTTCCTAAAGTTGAAGTCGCGACACAAGAAGAGCCAGCACTTGATCGTGTTAGCCAACTGGAAAAGCAAATCCTTGAACTCACTGCTCGCGTTGCCATGCTTGAAGCTAAACTAACTGATCAATAAGGCAACTGAGCAATAAGTTGACCGATAAATAAGCTAACAGAGAAATAGAACACTATGAAGATATGGGTTGATGCGGACGCTTGTCCAAAGGTTATCCGAGAAACAATCGTACGCGCAGCTGAGCGCACAGGGGTTGAATGTACCTTTGTGGCAAACCATCTGGTTCCCGTTCCTAAACGCAATAACATTCACTCAATTCAAGTGCCAAGCGGGTTTGATATTGCTGATGATGAAATCGTAAAGCGCACTGAACCCGGCGATCTTGTGATTACATCCGATATCCCTCTGGCTGACGAAGTGATCACTAAAGATGGGCAAGCACTCAGCTCTCGCGGTGAGCTTTACACCAAAGAGACCATTAAAGCGCGTCTGAACATTCGTGACTTTATGGATACCATGCGCTCAAGTGGCATCCAAACGGGTGGACCAAGTGCCCTTTCTCAAACCGACCGTCGTGAGTTTGCCAACCACTTAGATAGAATTCTAGCCAAACGCTAGCTGGCTCATCCGAGCTTAACCTAGTTCTATCTCTCCATAAAAAATCAAAAAACCTGCAAACAATGCAGGTTTTTTTAATATCAATTAGAAGAAGGTTTCCCCTACTCTACAACTAAGGCGTGTAGTACGTTGCAGCACCTGGACCTACTGGTAGGCCAAATACGAATACCCAAACGTAGAACATTAAGCTCCAACCAACCAAGAATACGATTGAGTATGGAAGCATAGTTGCAATCAGAGTACCGATACCTAGGTTCTTCATGTAACGCGTCGCTACAGCTAGGATAAGACCAAAGTAGCTCATCATTGGCGTAATGATGTTGGTTGTTGAATCACCGATACGGTAAGCCGCTTGAATCGTTTCAGGTGCGTAACCTACTAACATTAGCATTGGAACGAAGATTGGCGCTGTTACTGCCCACTGAGCAGAAGCCGAACCGATCATCAGGTTAATGAAGCCACACATTAGGATGAATGCGAAGAACAACATTGGACCCGTTAGGCCGATATCCTGTAGGAAAGTAGCACCTGCAACTGCGAATACTTGACCGAAGTTAGTCCACTTGAAGAAAGCAACAAACTGAGCAGCGAAGAACACAAGTACGATGTACATGCCCATTGAAGACATAGACTTAGACATTGCATTGATTACATCACGGTCTGTTTTCATTGTGCCGGTAACTTTACCGTAAACAAAACCAGGAACTGCGAAGAATACGAAGATGAACGCTACGATACTTTTCAGGAATGGAGAACCTGAAACCGTACCTGCTGCTGAACGTAGAACACCATCAGCTGGAACAATCGTCCAAGCAAGAAGCGCTGAAACCGCTAGCACTGCGATACCCGCAAACTTAAGGCCTTTCTTCTCAACGTCTGTTAGCTTGCCCATTGAATCATTTGATAAATCTTCAGACGCTTCTTCGTCGTTGTATTTACCCAGTTTTGGTTCAACAATCTTCTCAGTTACAAATGCACCTGTAATCGCGATGAAGAAAGTAGAAACAAACATGAAGTACCAGTTTGATTCAGGACCAACGTTGTAAGTCGGGTCAATCATTTGTGCTGCTGTTGTAGTAATACCAGAAAGCAGCGGGTCAACCGTACCGATTAGAAGGTTTGCAGAGTAACCACCAGATACACCAGCAAATGCTGCCGCTAGACCTGCTAATGGGTGACGACCCAAAGAGTGGAAAAGCATTGCTGCAAGCGGGATAAGTACTACATAGCCAAGCTCTGAAGCCGTGTTAGAGATAATACCTGCGAAAACTACGGTTACCGTAACCATGCGCTTAGATGCGCCCATTACCATGCCACGCATCGCCGCAGATAATAGACCTGAGTGCTCAGCAATCGCTACACCTAGCATTGCAACAAGCACGGTACCTAATGGCGCAAAGCCAACAAAGTTTGTCACTAGATTAGTAACAATGAGCTGTAAGCCTTCAGCATTAAGTAAGCTTACAACGTGGATCATACCATCAGCAGCACGACCTGGAGCACCTTCTGGACGAGGGTCCATAACAGACACATCAAAATATCCAGCTATACCTGAAGTAACTAGAATAGCGACACAGAAGATTGCGAAAAGAGTGATCGGGTGGGGTAATAGGTTCCCCAAATATTCAACACCATCGAGAAAACGGGTAAAAATAGGTTTTTTTGGTGCGTTGTTTTTTATTGAAGCAGATGAACTCATCTGTTCCCTCCTTGTGTAGTGATTCCTGTGCAATTGTGACAAAGATGTTCAAATTGCCAGCGAAGGGTACGCGACAAAAATATCAATTAGAAATTCAAAATGTTACAAAGTGTGTAACAAACGACAACTTTCAACTCTATTTGAACAATTAATTAGCAAATAAATCTATATTAAACACAAAAACTAGATTTATAATTTACAACAACGCATTCACTAGAAATATAACTCACAATATAACCCATTGATTCACTTGAAAATAAAATACATCGTACGTTAAATGCACACTCGATATCCGGTTAAGTTCCTCTCGAAGGAAAAGAAAAACAGACAAATGAATGAAGTTTGACTTTCCCCTCGTTTTTACACACATGTCACATCATATTGACGGTTATTTTTGAACCGCTTTAAATCTTGGATTGGATTTACAGATCACATAGTGACGCCCTCTACGCTTAACTATCTGGCAATCAGGGTGACGGCTTTTCGCACTTTTAAGTGATTTAACAACTTTCATTATTTAGCTCCCTTACCTAATTGACCAAAGCGACGAGTAAAATTAGCAACACGTCCCTCTTTATGTAGCACTCTCTGTTTACCCGTATAGAAAGGATGTGATTTTGAAGATACTTCAATAGTGAAATAAGGGTAAGTATTACCATCTTCCCATTCGATAGTACGCTCTGTTTTCAAGGTGGAGCCAATCAAGAAGTCCTCATCAACATTGGTGTCGTGGAACACCACTGTGCGGTAGCCCGGGTGGATATTCGGTTTCATTGTATTTCCCTAAATAATTAAATTGATACGTTATAACATATCAAATGTTAATTATTATCAAAAGAAAAACAAGCGATTTTATGATATTTTTCCGTCTTAACTGAAACCAGAGAACACCTTGCTATGTACACCATTAAACCTGTTGGCTTTATTGAGTCTCCTTATAAAGAGAAGTTCGCTGTGCCAAGACAGCCTAGGTTAGTACCAACATCCACCTCAAGAGTCAGGTTGGTTGACGCAGCAAACTGCCTTGAGTCTGTTCGAGATATTGAGCAATTTAGCCATGTGTGGTTGTTGTTTTTGTTCGATAAGAACCTTGAAGCAGGCTGGAGACCAACCGTGAGGCCACCTCGCCTTGGCGGCAATGAACGTATTGGTGTCTTCGCGTCTCGTGCCACATTCAGACCCAATGGAATTGGCATGTCTGCGGTTGAACTCAAAGGTGTATCTCAAGAGAAAGGGCAGACTTGGTTGGATCTTGGCAGCGTCGACTTAGTAGACGGCACACCGATCATCGACATCAAGCCTTATATCCCCTACTCAGATTCGATCCCGGATGCATTGGGAGGGTTTGCCGCCGATGAACCAGAAGTGCTCGACGTTAACTTTTCGCAGCAAGCGCAAAGTAAGCTCGCAAGCCATCCACAAGCGCGCCATATCATTCAGGTGATCAAAGAAGTATTAGGCCAAGATCCTCGCCCTGCCTATAAGAAAGGTAAGCCTGACAACAAGGAATATGCGGTAAATTTGTTCAATCTTAACGTGAAATTCGTGGTTGAAACGCTTTTCATCAATGTAACTGACATTGAACGCTTTTGAGATCCCAAATAGGCTGATATTATATGCGGCTATATCAGATTTGCTGTGGTTACGAACGACAGCAAGTTTTCTTTTATCAATGATGAAACGGATACCATAGAATGCGTACCAGTAACTACCTTCTTTCTACTCTGAAAGAGACTCCAAACGACGCAGAAGTTATCAGCCACCAGCTGATGCTACGTGCAGGTATGATCCGTAAGCTAGCTTCAGGTTTATATACTTGGCTACCTACTGGTCTACGTGTACTGCGTAAAGTCGAAAATATCGTTCGCCAAGAGATCGATAATGCAGGTGCCGTTGAAATCTTGATGCCCGTAGTTCAACCGTTTGAGCTTTGGGAAGAGACTGGCCGTTCTGAAAAGATGGGGCCTGAGCTACTTCGTTTCACAGACCGTCACTCTCGTCCATTTGTTCTTAGCCCAACAGCTGAAGAAGTGGTAACGAGTCTAGTACGTAACGAGATCAGCTCTTACAAACAGCTACCTCTAAATCTGTACCAAATCCAGACTAAATTCCGTGATGAGCGCCGCCCTCGTTTTGGCGTAATGCGTGCACGTGAATTCTCTATGATGGATGCGTACAGCTTTGATATCGACAAAGAAGGCTTAGAAAAGTCTTACCAAGCGATGCACGATGCTTACTGTAAAGCATTCGACCGTATGGGCCTTGAATACCGTCCAGTATTGGCAGACTCTGGCGCAATCGGCGGCAGCGGCTCTCAAGAGTTCCACGTTCTTGCTGAAAGCGGCGAAGACCTAATCGCATTCTCAACTGAGTCAGATTACGCAGCAAACATCGAAAAAGCAGAAGCACTTGCTCCTACTGAAGATGCAGCAGCACCAACTCAAGAGATGGAACTGGTTGATACACCAAATGCGAAAACTATCGCAGAATTGGTAGAGCAACACGGTCTAGCAATCGAGAAGACAGTTAAGACTCTATTCGTTAAAGCTTCTGATGAAGTAGACGCTGATATCATCGCGCTAATCATCCGTGGTGACCACGAACTGAACGAAGTGAAAGCAGAGAACCTTCCACAAATTGCTTCTCCACTCGAGATGGCTTCTGAAGAAGAAATCCGTGCACTTGTTGGTGCCGGCCCTGGTTCACTTGGCCCTGTTGGCCTAGAGCTACCATTCATCGTTGACCGCTCAGTTGCTGTAATGAGTGACTTCGGCGCTGGTGCAAACGTAGACGGTAAGCACTACTTCGGCATCAACTGGGGTCGTGACGTTGAGCTTGCTCAAGTTGAAGACCTACGTAACGTAGTTGAAGGTGACCTTAGCCCATGTGGTAAAGGTACTATCCAGCTTAAGCGTGGTATCGAAGTGGGTCACATCTTCCAACTGGGTAATACTTACTCTAAAGCAATGAACTGTAACGTGCTTGGTCCTGATGGTAAGAGCGTAATCCTAGAGATGGGTTGTTACGGTATCGGTGTTTCACGTGTTGTTGCATCTGCTATCGAGCAAAACCACGATAAATTCGGTATCACTTGGCCAGACGCACTAGCGCCGTTCCAAGTTGCTATCGTACCAATGAACATGCACAAATCTGAGCGCGTTAAAGAAGCAGCTGAGAAGCTATACGCTGAATTAACAGCTATGGGTATCGAAGTTTTATTCGATGACCGTAAAGAGCGCCCTGGTGTTATGTTTAAAGATATCGAGCTTGTGGGTATCCCTCACACTATCGTTATCGGCGATCGCAGCATGGACGAAGGTAACTTCGAATACAAAAACCGTCGTACTGGTGATAAAGAAGCTATCGCAATGGACACGGTTATCGAGCACCTTAAGGCTCAACTAGCTTAGTAATCCGATTACTGACTAGATAAACATTGAAAGGCTGCCGTTAGGTGGCCTTTTTTGTGCCTGTCATTTCGCTTCAAACTCCCTTCTATTTATCAGTAGAGTAAATAACGTAAGTTAATCCCCTGTTCATCTTTAAATCCGTATATTGGTGTCATCAACTTTTTGGACATGCTCACCATTGGAGGTATCGATGGATATCAAAAGCTTACTGAACCAAGCACTTAAATCAGATCTCGTAAAACAAGGTACTCAGAAACTTTCACAAGGGTCTTCAAGTTTAAGTGGCCTTTCTCAAGGCAGCAATAGCAAGAGTAGCAGTAAAAGTACACTCGGAGCCTTCGGTGCAGGCGCAGTTGGCGGAGGACTGTTAGGTGCGTTAATGGGCTCTAAGAAGACTAAGAAAATGGGTAAGAAAGCGGCTGGGATTGGCGGCGCAGCAGCACTGGGCGCTTTGGCTTATAAAGTCTACAACGACTACCAGTCCAAACAAGGCCAGACACCTAACGCCGAACAGGCTCAGTTTGATGAAAATGATGCAAACCACAGCGTGCTGATTCTACGATCGATGATTGCCGCGTCTAAAGCTGATGGCCATGTTGATGAAGAAGAGATGGCTAAGATAGAGCAAGCCGTCGAGAATATGGGCGCTGATTATCAACTGACTAAATTGGTCTCTGAAGAACTGCATAAGCCACTCGACCCAAGCGAAATCGCTCAACTGGCAACGTCACCTCAACAGGCGAGTGAGATCTACTTAGCCTCTTTGATTGTGGCCGACGAACAGAATTTCATGGAGAAGGCGTACCTGAAAGAGCTCGCGAAACAGCTCAATCTTGCTGATGAAGTCACCTATCAACTTGAACAACAAGTCTCTGGCTAATCGGCAAGTACCAAACGAAGCCGTAAAGAACGGCCTAAGCAGCGAGCTAACCAAGTGAGATATTGAGCAAGGACAAACTAACTCTGAACTTGATCAGATCCACTTTGTTTTTGCTTATCTCTATGTGTATATTGAGATCAGTTATCATTTGGTTAGGTATAAAAATGAAAGTATACGATTGTTGTGATTTGGTTCGTGAACTGTATTCTCAAATTGGCAGTGGCGACCAAGGCTATATCCCTAAAGCGATCACCTGCGCAGTAAAAACATTGAATGACCTTGCTGCCGATGAGTCTCTTCCTAAAGAAGCTCGTGAACGTGCAGCCTTTGCCGCTGCTAACTTACTGATTTCAGATTTCGAGGACTAATATGAACCTCGCTAACTTTGAAAAAATGGATCCAGTGATGTTGATGAGCATCGTCAACATGAAGCTTCGTGACGACTTCGGCGGTGATTTAGATCGAGTGGTCAACTTCTACGAAATCGACAAAGCAGCCTTAATCGCTAAGCTCGCGTCTGCTGGTTTTGAGTATCTTCCAGAAGCTAAACAGTTTCGATAGTCGTTTAAAAAATCTTCCTATTTAAAGACCAACCTCTGTGTTGGTCTTTTTTTTGGTGATACGTAACAAGCAAACATGCAACAAACACGTTATAAATTATCTGTCTGCACCTATACTTTTATATCTTAGAGTCAACGAACGCGCCTTGAACCAAAGCGTATTGTTGTATAGGCTACCTAAACTAGCATATAAAACTCATCACTCAACTTGATGATAGTGAAGGATTAACAATGAAAAGACTCGGACTTTTAGCCGTTATCGCAGCCGCACTCACCGCAGGTTGCGCTTCAAATACTCAGCAAGACAACTTTCGCGAAGCCTCTTTTGAGCTGTGTAATACTGAAGTCGATATTTACTCTGTAAGCCATGATGAACGAGTTCGCATCGTCTGCTCTGATGGCTCTAAATTCGCTTTGAACAGCGAAGATACACTAGAAGTAATGCGTGATATCAACATCGACTACTGCGATGGCGAAGGCTTAGGCAAATTCAACGAGAGCCGCCACTATTACTCATTCAAGTGTAAGTCAGGCACCCTACTTAGCATCAAAAAGTAGAATCGACACTACCAAATACCAAAGGGTTAATGTGAAAGCATTAACCCTTTTTAATACCCGCTTTTCTTTACTCTTAATCCCAAATCCACCAGCCACCAGATACAAAAAATAGCTCCTTTAAAGAAGCCTCTAGTATCATTGCTTTTCAAAGTAGTTGTTTGAAATTCTAAGAGAGCACGCAGAGATTACGGGTGTAAGTGAGCATGCTCGACAACAATTTTAAAACTTCCAAGTACAAAAAAGGCCCCTATTAAGGCTGTCTCTTATACACAA